>CAYNDU010000135.1:0-11361 GCA_964395615.1 uncultured Pirellulaceae bacterium
TTGGGCGCGCGACACGCGCCCAGACGCGCTCTACGCCGACCGCGGCCCGCCTATTGCGCCCCTCGAGAACCCATACCGTGGATCACGTGGCGACACGGCCGATCGCGTGGCGCGACACGGCAGATCGCGTGGCGATGCGCAGTATCTCCTTGCGGTCCCCTTCGTGCGACGACTCAAACATCCGAATTCCACTTGCTGATCAGGCGCTGCCCGGCGTGTCACCCCGGTCGGGCCCCCGCGATGGCTCATCGGCGGCGGCGATGAGCGACTTGACCTGGCGGACGATTTCGCCAAGCACTTCTGAGCGCGGGCGTTGCTTGGCTTGGGCCACTTGGCGCACGAGTGCTGAGCCAACGATCAAACCGTCGGCAACCGGGGCGAGCAAACGCACGTGTTCGGGGCGGCTGATCCCGAACCCTATGCAGACCGGCACATCGATCGCCTCGCGCAACCGGCTCACATTGGCCAGCAAGTCCGGCGGTAACTGCGTCCGCTCACCGGTGATCCCGGTAACCGATACGTAGTAGAGGAAACCCGTCGATGATTCACCGATTTGGACGGCCCGCTCGAAAGGAGTGGTAGGAGTGACGAGTTGAATCAGGCTGACATTGGCTTGCCGACACACGTCACGCAAGTCTTCGGCCTCTTCGACCAACAGGTCGGGGACGATGAGGCCGCTAAATCCAGCGGCCCGAGCGTCGGCTACAAACGACTTGAGTCCACGACGGAAGACGATGGCATAGCTGACCATGGCGACAAGCGGCACGCTTACCGTTGGAGAAATCGCAGCGATCGCATCCAGGATATCGTCAACCGACGTGTGGTGATCTAGCGCTCGAGTGTAGGACGACTGGATAACCGGTCCGTCGGCGATCGGGTCGCTGTATGGGAAACCAATTTCGATCAGATCGCAGCCGGAATTGGCCAGCGCGCGAACCAGGTCGCCGGTGAAATCCAAATCGGGATCGCCGGCGGTGACAAAGGGCATAAACGCTTTACGTCCGGCAGATCGCAATTCGGTGAATCGTTGGTCAATCGATGACATGGGCGTGTCACTTTACCTGGTGATTTGATGAGCCCTCGATCCTGCTCGGCGGACTCATGTGAGAGCGGTTGGCGTGCGGTCCTTTCGGAACTCGCGCCGTTATTGGTCGGCCTCCGGAGGAACAGCGTCGCGCTCGTTTCGAAGGCGAGCGATTTCGGCGGCATCTTTGTCGCCACGTCCCGACAGGCAGACGACAACATGTTGCGTGGCCGGACGTTCGGCCGCCACTTTCATACCGGCAGCAACCGCATGGGACGATTCAAGGGCCGCCAGAATTCCCTCCGTTTTGGCCAGGCAATCGAAGGCGGCCAGTGCCGCGTGGTCGTCACACGTCTCGTAGGTAACTCGGCCCTGGTCCTTCCAGTAACTATGTTCGGGACCGACACCGGGGTAGTCGAGTCCGGCCGAAACAGAATGCACATCGGTCGTCTGCCCGTCTTCGTCCTGCATGACGTAGCTGAAACTTCCGTGCAAGACACCGGGTGCACCGTAGCTGAGGGGAGACGCGTGATCGCCGGGCCGAGCGCCACGGCCGCCGGCTTCCACTCCAAGGAGCGGAACGTCGGTCGTTTCGACGAAAGGGAAGAACATGCCGGCCGCATTACTACCTCCACCCACACAGGCAACGACAAGGTCCGGCAGACTCTCGATTTGCCGTTCGGCCTGCTCAATCGTTTCGCGTCCGATGACGGACTGAAAGTCACGCACGATGCGAGGGAATGGGTGGGGGCCGACTGCCGAGCCGAGAACATAGTGAGTTCGCTCAACACTTGCCATCCAATCACGCATGGCCTCGTTGATCGCGTCTCTCAACGTCCTGGAACCGCTCGTGACCGGTCGCACTTCGGCACCGAGCAACTTCATACTGAAAACGTTGGGCGCTTGACGTCGGATATCTTCCTCGCCCATATAGACGACGCATTCAAGTCCGAAATGGGCGCAAGCGGTGGCCGTAGCCACGCCGTGTTGACCGGCCCCCGTTTCGGCAATGACCCGTTTCTTTCCCATTCGGATCGTCAGCAGCGCCTGCCCAAGCGTGTTGTTGATCTTGTGGGCGCCGGTGTGATTCAAATCTTCGCGTTTCAGCCAGATCTGAGCACCGCCGCAATGGGCACTTAACCGACGAGCGTGGTAAAGCGGGGAAGGGCGGCCCACATAATGATGGAGAAGACGGTCCAGATCGGCCTGAAACTCAACGTCGCACACGGCCCGGTCGTACTCTACCGCCAGTTCGTCCAGAGCATGGGTGAGCGTTTCCGGCACGAAACGACCTCCGTAAGCTCCGAAACGCCCGCGCGGATCGGGGACCTCGGCCGTCGCTCGCCGGGACGCGCCACCATGATCCCGAGTCGCGTCGCCGGGCCCCTTAGTGCCCTCTGTCAGCCGATCACTCATGACTCACTATCTCCAGAGCGTCAAACCTGTGATTGTGGGGAGCGCCCGGGAGTTGGTCAAGGGACGGATTCGGCCTTTCACTCAACATCTGCCGCCGAACAACGGGGGAAACCCCAGGCCGTTCCACCATTTTGTCCATCAATCATTGTCCACTCCTTCACGCCCGTGCGCCAATCGCGGCGAATCTCCGTTCGGCATCGAGCCGGCACGAAGAGCCAAGCGGATCGGGCATCGTTTGCATCCGTTCGTGGTTTTCGGTCTAATGAGGGCCGGGCTGGGCTGAGGAGTATCTGGGCGAATTTCTATACAGAGGTGGTGCAAATGTCAGGCAAGGATCGTAAAACGAAATCGTGCGGGAGTGTTGCGAGCGTGGATGGGAATCGTGATCGGACGGGAGTCGGCCGGCGTGAATTTCTGCAAGTGGCAGGCGCGGCTTCCGCCGCGCTCGTCGCCGGTCCCCTTTGCCCTGCCGTCGCATTCGGAAATGACAGTGAAGCGGCCCCGGAGGATATCGTCAAGAGTCTCCACGAATCGCTGTCTGCGAAGCAGAAGAGCCAGGTTTGCTTTGACTGGAACCACCGCGATCCGAAAAGAGGCCTTCTTCGAACGCGGATCGCGGCAAACTGGAAAATCACGAAGCCCACCGTCAAGAGCGAGTATTTCACGGCAGAACAACAACATCTGATCCGAGCAATTTTTGAGGGAATCGTGCATCCCGACTGGCACGCTCGCTTTGACAAACAGCTACAAGACGATACGGGCGGGTTCGGCAACGATCAGAGCATTGCCATCTTTGGCGAACCAGGAACCGGCAAGTACCAGTTTGCGCTCACCGGCCGACACATGACGGTGCGATGTGACGGGAACAGTGCCGAGCACGTGGCGTTTGGAGGACCCATCTTTTACGGGCATGCTGCCGACGGATTTAACGAGAAGCCGAATCATCCCGGCAACGTCTTCTGGGCTCAAGCGGTTGCAGCCAACGATGTATTCAAGATGTTGAACGGCGATCAACGCCGAAAGGCAACGGTCGCCAAGAGTCCTTCCGAAGGTCAGGTCGCGTTTCAAGGCAGTTCAAAGGGCAGGTATCCAGGCATTTCGGTTTCCGATCTATCCTCTGACCAGCAGGGGCACGTGCGACAGGTACTGGAGAAGCTGGTCGAGCCCTATCGACGGGCGGACCGACGGGAGGTCGAGTCCTGCTTGAAGGCGCAAGGCGGCCTCGAAAAGTGCAGCCTGGCATTCTACTCGGACAAGGACATCGGCAACGACAAGGTGTGGGACAATTGGCGTCTCGAGGGCCCTTCGTTCGTCTGGTATTTTCGGGGCTCTCCCCATGTCCATGTCTGGGTACACGTGGCGGATGACGCCGGCGTCAAATTGAATTCGTAGCGCGGATCATCCCTTCGGGCGGAGAAACCATGAGCGGCGTCGGAACCCACGTTGTTTCGCAAGCGGCCGCTCGACGTGGCCGGCCGGTCCGCGTCGGCCAGGCGCCGGCGATTGCCATCATCCTCAGCATGCTCTGGGCAGGTGCCTGCGGGATCGACGCGTCGGCAGCCGATCGACTGGCGATGCGCATCGAGCCCTTGACTGTTCCGCCGGCGACCGGACCGCTCGTCTCGGCAGTCGTTCGGAACACGTCCGATCTCCCCTATAACGGTCTCCTTCATATTTCCGGCCCCGACGGGTTCTTATTGCGCCCGAGCGAACGTAATGTCAGTTTGAGGGCCCACCAGTCCAAGCGAATCGCCTTCAATATCGAACAAGGGCAGACGCGGGAAAAAAACGAATACTCGTTTTCACTGACGGCTGATGACGGGGTCCGGCGACAGGTCTTTCGTCAACAGATCTTTGTCGGCAGCGCTCCCTATTTCAAACCAGTCATCGATGGGGACCCGAATGATTGGAACGATGCCATTCCGGTGACGTTTGGCGAACCGGTCGAGACGGTCACGGTCAGCACGTTTTGGAATCGCCGTCAGTTCTGTCTCCTGGTCGCGGTCAAAGAAGCGCAACTCTCGGCCCGGAACCGGAGCGATACGAGTCAGCCCTGTGATGCCGTTCAGGTAGCGCTCGCTCCTCTGGTCTGGGACGATGACCCCTTGGACGCCAGACTGGCCAATCGATATGAGTATCTATTGATGCCGGTGAGGAGCGAATCGGGAGAATTGAGCGGCAGGTGTTATCAACTTGCCGATCCCGGGACTCCCCTTTCCCAGACTCGATCACCTCGTTCGCTCGAAACGCTCACTTACGAATCGGCAACGTTGGTGGTCCGGCGCGAGGCGGGCATCACCTACTATGAGTGCGCATTACCGTGGAAGCCGCTGCGGGATCAGATATCGCCCAGTGAAGGCCGTGAATTCTATCTGGGTCTGCTGGTCCACGACACGGGTCGCACGCGCATTCGCGATCTGGCCGCCGCCGCCGGCAACGGACCACCTGGGGCCGACTACGAGGGCTGGTGCCGATGGCCAAATGCCAATTCGACGAGTGACCGCCAACTCCGGGCCAGCCGAGTGCGCTGGGGCCTTTGCACATCAAAGTACTGAGCCGCGTCGGCGGACGTACCCAAATCTCATTGAAGGAATTCGCCATGACACGATTGCAACGAATCACGTTCTGGTGCGGGCTTGCGATGATGGCCAGTTGCCGGCTGACGGCCGCGGAACTCGTCTGGCAAAGTCCGCCCGTTCAGGACGCGGATGGCCCGATTGTGATCCGCGTTGCCGCTCTGGAAGACGACGATGAAGATCCTCGAACGGCCGGTCGGGCCGTGGCCCAGAAACTGCTTAAGGCCATGGGATCCGTTCCGCTGAAGGCCGTGGTCGTGTCCGAGTGCTTTGAAGATCTGAAAGCCAAGCAGGCGTTGATCGACGGAATCTGTTCGGTCGTTCCGGCCGAACAGGTCTTCGGCGGAGCTACCTACGGTTCATTCTCACAGGACGGGTGCACCGGTTTTGATTCCGTTTGCCTGTTGGGATTTGGTGGGGATGGGATTGCCGCGTCGGCTACCCTCGTACAGGAGATGGGAATTGGAAAGCTCACAATGGAAGAGGACGAAGAACAGCTGCGTTCGCGTCTGCAACGAGCGGGTGCACGGTTAGCCAGGCACTTGCCGGAGGCCAGACTGAACCGGCTGGTCATCTTGCTGGCCGATGCCCATTCGCCGTCCAACCAGTTTCTTGTTGAAGGCGCTCAACAGGTGCTCGGTAGGCCCTTTCCGATTACCGGCGGAAGTGCCAACAAGAACTCCGGCCAGACCTTCGTCTATTTTCAGGGAAAGGCATATTCGGATAGCGCCGTGGCACTCGGCTTGTCCGGCGACTTCAAGGTGACGCTGGCAGGGCGAAAGGCAATGGACAACGACCAGGTGATCCAGACGGCCCGGGAAGCGGCCGCCGACGCCCTGGAGAGGACGACCGGAGAACCTCAAGCTGTACTCGCATTCAATTGTGCGGGACGCCGAGGCAAGCTGCGCCGGCCGCTCGATGAACTTCACGCCATCCAACAAGTATTGGGCAAACAACTGCCCTTGTTCGGTTGTTACTGTGCAGGCGAGATCGGACCGGTTGAAGCTTCCGAGCGAACGCCCGGCACGCTGAGCGGCGGAGCAGGGTGGCACGTGATGTTCACCGTCATTGGACGCTAGAAAGGGTTGGAATCTGCCTGAAAACATTTGATGTGGAAGGACCATTTTTCGAGGCGCGATGAGCCGTTGTCCAGGGCGACGCATGACAAACGTCATTCGTTGCAGACGGGAACCGTTCCCGTGAACGCCCATTGCTTCGTTTGGCGTCGGAATCCGCAAATCGCTTGCGAGTGGGCATTCGTGTTGGCAAGCGTTTCGAGAAAACGGAAACCGGCAGACGCGAGTGGGACGCGGAGTCGAATCGGAAGCGGTGGAGCGCGGTAGGTTATCGACCGACCGGTTCGTGCCCGCCAACTGGGAAGGAGACTCTCGCTGATCCACCTGCGCATCAATCGCCCAGGATCCGACGCCAGCGGGCCAGGTTCCATTCGACTTTTTCGGCGGCCGACATGTTGCGGAAGTCGGGGTCGCCGTCCGGGGTGGGACCGGCTTGCGAGTTCCGAGTTGATTTCGTTTTCGCGACAGGCTCTCCGCTGTAGCTCAGCGCGTTGGGTGTTAGTTCCAAGTCGTCGGCGAGCGGCCGGCGCGGCGTGATACCCAATCGCTGCAGGTCGGCGTGATAAGCTCGCACTGCTTCGTTCGGCGCGATCTGATCGTCCGCAATCGCTCGAAGGTACCGAACAAACGACAACTGGTGCTCGGCATTGTTGATCTTACGGCCGTACAGGGCGGCACGTGCTCCGTATCTCTTGGCTTCCCACAACATTTGGAACGCATCGAATGTAGTGCCTGCCGAGCCTCCCAGGATGCCGACCACGAGCGTCGGATCATAGGTCACCAGCGATTCCATCGGCGCGGGACCGAAGTAGGGAATCTTGAGGAACACGGGACGACCTCGGCCGGTCACTCCGGCCAGGAGGCGAGCGATACTGTCGTTGACAAACCGAGGGACGTCACGGGGACAGTGTTTACCGCACGCGTTGGGAGCGAACACTTCCAGAAAGTGCCGAAAGCCCTTCCGCTCGGCCTCAAGCCGAAACCGGCCATAGCTTTCAAGTGAAGCCCGGTCCAGTGTAACGTCATTGTTCAACGTCAGCGAATAGAGGCCCAGGTCGGCGCCTCGCCCACGCTCGGCCGGTGAACAGTCTGCTTTCCCACACATGGCGTGATCGATGGTCGCCGTCCGAAACGGCCGGGACGGCTGTTTACCATAATCGCCGGTCCCCGCCGCCAACCAGATATCGGTCGTGTCGTTCGCTCGTATGGCCGGTGTTACCGGACTGCCGTCGAACAGGCGTTCGTGCATGGTCAGTAACTCGTTGGAACTGGCACTCATCAGCTCAATGTCGACCAGTTGCTGGCCGACCACGTCGCGAATGAGTGCTCGGTATTCGGCCAGTGACCGAAAACCGCCTTCCGCCGAGTGATGTTCCGGGCTTTGACCGGGCGCCGACAACCCGAACGCCATATCTGCGTCCTTGGCGTCGGCCAGGATAAAGTCGTTACCCTGCGGATTCGAAGCAATTCTATCGAGTTTTGCATCAAGCGATTTCATCGTCGTGCCGGCTGACCCCGATAACTGGTATCTCTCATACTCGTGGACCGTCCCTTGCTACTATAGCTTATCGCAGACGGTACGCGGAGGATGGAAACCGGCCCACCAATCGGGTATGATCCACGCGGGTTGGACAACCGGCAACCTCGGAACGGCGGGAATTGGGTTGCTGTTCCGAGGGGTTCGGGAACCGGTTGGGGCGGTTGCGAGTCGCTAGACCAGGGATAAGCGGAAGATGACGGCGAAGATTCTCGATTGCGTTCTGTGCGGATCCTGTGTCGTCGACATCCTGGTACGTCCGGTGCCACTGGACCAACCGATCGGGGGTGGCCGGTTACTTATCTCCGATCCCATCGAGATAACGACGGGCGGCATCGTTTCGAATTCGGGCATCACGTTGTCCAAATTGGGAATGAAAGTGGCTGCATTCAGCCTGGTCGGTGACGATCAGTGGGCCAACATGATTCGCCAGAAATATGAAGAACACGGAATCGAGACATCCCATTTGTTAACGTCGGCCGAGGACGCGACGAGCACCACGGCCGTACTGATTGACGAGGCGGGCGAACGCAGTTTTGCTCACTGTGTTGGGGCACCCCGGTTGATGGACAAGCGGCTGTTCTTAGAGAACCTGGACGTATTTGCCAAGAGCCGCAGTGCGTTGATCGGGTATTACTCGCTGATGCCGAAGTTGGAATCCGATCTGGAAGAGGTTTTGCGGGCTATTGTCGAGACTGGATGCAAGACGGCCCTGGACGCGGCCGGTGATGGAGGCACGATGCAGCCGCTCGACCGGCTTCTGCCTTACCTGAATGCCTACGTACCGAGTTTGAATGAAGCGATGCACCAGACCGGCTTGAGTGACCCGGAGAAGATTATTGAGAAGTACCGAAAATGTGGCGCGCCGGGGTTGCTTGGAGTGAAGCTGGGTAGCCAGGGTGCCTTGCTGAGCCCTGCCGATGGGAGCATGATCCGCATCGAACAGGTTCCGGCCCCAGGACCGGTAATTGACACGACGGGTGCAGGCGATTGTTTTTATGCCGGCCTGTTGTGCGGCATCCTTCGAGGTCTCACGCCCGAACAAACGGGTCGGTTGGCCGCGGCAGCCGGCGCCTGCTGTGTCACCGGGTTGGGTGCAACATCGGGGATTCGCGACTATACCGCCACCGCTCAGCTGGCAGGGGTCGAGGCTTAACCGGAGTCCAACCGGCAACCAACTTTACCATTTAAACTTCTAAGGAATCTAGCCATGGCCGACGAATACCGATTCTCCTTTGGACCTTGGAATATCAGCGAAGGCGCCGATCCGTTCGGACCGACGGTCAGGCCGACTCTTGAGTTTGCCGAGAAGTTGGCGACGTACCGAGAGCTTGGCTTTGAGGGTATCCAGTTGCATGACGACGATGCCGTACCGGAGGTCGATGACAAGTCGGCAGCCGAGTTGAGTCGTGGGGCGCGCGACCTGAAGAACGTCCTTGATGACGCGGGGTTGGTGCCCGAGTTCGTGGCACCCCGTTTATGGGAAGATCCTCGCGGTATCGACGGCGGATTCACGGCGAATGATGCGAAGGTGCGCCGGTGGGCCATCGATCGCACTCGGCGAGCGATGGATATCGCGGCCGATCTGGAGATCGACTTGATGGTCCTGTGGCTGGCCCGCGAGGGGACGTACATTCGGGAATCCAAGAACGCGATCGAGGCCTACCACCATCAGATTGACGCGATCAACGAATTGCTGGAACACAATCCGCGCATGAGATTTGCGATTGAGCCCAAGCCGAATGAGCCGATGGACCAGGCCTACGTGCCAACGATCGGCCATGCATTGGCCATCGCCAACCAGACGATCGATCCTGCCAGGGTCGGCGGATTGATCGAGACAGCCCACGCTCGACTCGCCGGACTGGACGCTTCCGACGAAATGGGCTTCGCGCTCGCACTCGACAAACTCTGGAGTGTCCACCTGAATGACCAGAACGGGCTCAAGTTCGACCAGGACAAGACCTTTGGATCGGTCGATCTTCGTGGCGCCTACAATCAGGTGCGTGTCCTGGAACTGGGACGCTATCGCCAAACGGGCCGGTTCGTCGGCCTGGATGTCAAGGCGATGCGAACGCAGAACGCGGAGGTAGCGACACGCCACCTGGCCAACAGCAAATCTGTCTTCCTGCGTCTGGTGGACAAGGTCAGGTCTTTCCCTCAAGATGTGGAAGCTCAGTGCATTGCCAACCGGGACTACGAGGCGCTGGAATTGGCCGTCCTCGAACATCTGCTCGGCTGAGAGGACCCTACATGACGGCCTACCCGACCGACCTGCAACTTGTTGATCAGCGTACTCTTCAGATCACGTGGAGTGACGGGACCTCCGGAACGTACTCGGTCAGACAGCTGAGAGACGTATGCCCTTGCGCAACATGCCGCGAGAAACGTTCCGCGGACGAAACCGAATCGCAGACAAACCAGCTTCCGGTTATCTCCGCCGCCGAAGCCCAGCCACTAAGCATCGGCTCCATGAAACCGGTCGGTAATTACGCTTACAGCATCGCTTTCAGTGACGGTCATGACACGGGGATCTTCTCGTTCGAGTTCCTGCGCGCCCTGGAGGCTGACTCGACGGAGTCTTGACACGAACCGAGCATCTTCGGTTGCCTTTTTTTGGCAAAACGAATGGTGACGGAACCTCGCTTGTATCGCCATTAACTACGCATCACCGAATTAAGATAAGGAAGCCTGTTGTGGAACCCATTGGTGTTGGAGTGGCTGGATGTGGATTCGTGGGACGCGGAGCGCATGTGCCGGGCATCGCCGGACTGGAAAATGCCAGGCTGGTGGCGATTGCCGACGCTGACCAGACGCGTCGAGAGAAGGTCGTCAAGAAGTACGGGGTCGATTCGGCGTATGCCGATTACCGCGAGTTGGTCGCCGATCCGGCCGTTCAGGCGATTATCGTCTCGTTGCCTACCGGCTTGCACGCCGAAGCTTCGCTGGCGGCACTCGAGGCAGGAAAGCACGTTCTTTGCGAGATGCCGTTGGCGGCCGACCTGGACGAGGTCGACACCATGATCGAGGCAGCCGAAAGAACGGGCGTCATTTTGATGCCGGGGCTCACGTTTCGCTTTACGCCCAATTACGTCAAAGCGCGGGAGGTGATCGAGCAGGGGGCACTTGGCAACCTCTCGATGCTGATGTACCGCGAGTTCATACCGGCGGCCGACCTGGCTCGACAATGGCCGGCCGGAAGTTGGGTTTGGAATGTCGAGAAGAGCGGGGGCCCGCTTTTCACGTTGGCCGTCTGGTCGATCGACCTGCTGCGCTGGCTTGTGCAATCGGATATCACGGGCGTTGAAGCCGCAACCAAGTACACGACCCTGGCCGCTCACGGCGGAACGCTCGGCTACGACGCCTCGGCCAGCATTCAATTTGCCAATGGCATGGTTGGCTGTCTGCAGTACAGCGGGTCGGTGAACCAGGCAGCTTCGACCTCAAAACTGGAAGTCATTGGCGACTCGAATTGCATGCTCGAGGCGGGACACAACGACAAGGTGACCTTGTTCGGCCACGATCCGGCTCGGACCGAATGGGATGTCAAGCAGGGTGGTCCACGAATGTGGGGCCATCAGCAGCAAGACGAATACTTCGTACGATGCATTCAGGAGGGAACACAGCCGAGCATCACTCCTTTGGACGGGCGCAAGGCCATGGAAATATCGCTCGAGATCGCTAGGGCCGCAACGACGACGGCGTGAGTGATTACCGGCGAACTCCGTTGGA
>CAYNDU010000136.1:0-11286 GCA_964395615.1 uncultured Pirellulaceae bacterium
CGTCAAGATCGCGCTGAATAATACGTCCACCCAAAACGAGCCCGTTCCTGCACCACCCTCCTGGCCGCCGGCGAGCCCAACTATACAGTAGACCGAATGTCGGTAGACGTACTATATCGCGCCGTTCCTGGAGGGGAAGGGGGGGGATGGGCGAGAGGGCCTCGATAACCGCTACAACCGTGCCGAGGGGAACTACGGCTTGGGGCGTCGGCAGCTGTCGCCCGATAGGGCGGCGGCGACGCGGACTCCGGGGTGGCCAGGGAGCTACATTCCGGCAGGAAGCCGGTCGATGGGGGTAGATCGATTGGACACAAAGAACTTTTTGCACTGGTCAAGGAACTCAATGGCGGCAGGGAACGTCCAACCAGACAGCACAATCACCCACCGATCTCCACCTGAGAGGTTGAATTCATGAAACTAGGCAGAATGACCCGTCTGATTATGTGTGCGCTGGCAATTGCGTGCGCCACAGCGGCCGTGGCTCAAGAAAAATCGGGGCCGGCAGGGAACGAGGACAGCGCGGGCACAAAGAAAGCGGGCGCAAACGAAGCGGGCGTGAAGGCCGAGGACGATCGATATCGGGAGCAGACGATTTACATCCCCTATGACAAGCTCCCAAAGGTCTTCGAGAAGGAGGGACGCGGCGTCTTCATTCCGTACGCGAAATTCCAGGCGCTCTGGAACGCCGCCAGGAAGCAAGTCCAGCAGGCGAAGCAGCCGGAGCGGCCGGTGGACGCGGTGATCCAGGAGATCGACAGCGAGGCAACGATTGGGGATCAGGTGGTCACGGTGACCGCCACCGCCAAGATCGACATTCTTGGCGAGGGATGGGTGACGATTCCGTTGCGGCTGGCCAGTTCGGCGATTCGTCGGGCTCAGATCGGCGGTCAGGCGGCGCGTCTGGTGGCCGAGAAGGGCGGGTACCAGTTGCTGTATCACAACGACGGGGAAGAGGCCAGCCAGATTGTGCTCAAGCTGGAATACGCGCGTACTTTTTCCAAGTTACCGGGTCAGAGCAGTGTGGTATTTCAGGCACCGCAGGCCCCGATCAATCGATGGCGGATTCGCATTCCGGAGGCAGGCATGGCGGTCAAGGTCGAGCCGATGATTGCGGCGACCGAGGCGCCCGCGAAGGAAGGCAATGGCAAGGAGAAAAAGAACGAACCTCGAGACTTGCTCGCCTTTGTAGGCGCGACCCCGACGGTCCGGATCACCTGGAATCCAAAAGCGGAAGGAGCGAGCGGCCTGGCGGCGTTTTCAACGGTTCAGGCGGAGCACCAGACGACGATATCCGAGGGCGTCATCCGTTCGGCCATCAAGCTCGACTACACGATTTCACGCGCCACGCTCAAAGAGCTCGTTCTGGAAGTTCCCAGTGATCAGAAAGTGGTCAATGTTTTTGACAGCAACGTTCAGCGCTGGAAAGTAGAGCCGGCCGAGGGCAAGCAGCGAATTCGCGTCGACCTGTTTGAGGCAACGCAGGGCAAACAATCGGTCATGGTCGAGCTTGAACAATTCCGCGAGGCGAGTGACGAGGCTTACGAGATCGCTCTGCCGGTCGTAGGAGCAGTCGGTGTTGCTCGCCAGCAGGGCGTGGTCGTCGCACGACTTGACGGTGGGCTGCGTGCCGAGGCCATTCGTCGAGTCGGCCTGCTCCAGCTCGACCAGAACGATCTGCCGAAGCCGATGCAGTCGTCGAAGTGGGATTTTTCGTATCGGTACGGAGCCGTCCCCTACACGCTGGAACTTCGCCTTCAGAAGGTACAGCCGAGGGTCACCGTACAGGAACTGGTGGATACGGAGTTAACGAGCAATCAGCTGCTGATCCACTGGCAGGGTCAATACCAGATTGAAGATGCGGGCGTTTTTCAGTTGCAGGTTGACGTTCCGGCCGGCTTTGACGTTCGTTCCATCCAGGGCAAGGCGATCCCGGGTTGCCAACCGGCCGCGGTCGAATCATTCCACCAGGTGGCGAAAGACAAGCCGACGTGGCTGGTCAATCTGTCCAAAAAAGCATTTGGAAAGGTGGGTCTGGCCGTCGAGCTTCGCCAATCGTTAAGCGACCCCAACCTGTTATCCCCAACCGGTGAAGCGGCCACGATTGCGATTCCACTTCCACGGGCCACGAGCGGGAGCATCGAGTTCTCGCAAGGAACGGTGGTGGTGGCTGCGCCGGAGAGCCTTCGGATCAACCCGAGCGAGACGAAGGGACTGCGCAGCATTTCGTTCGGGGAGGCCTACCAGCTGATCAAGGCTGCGCCACGCAGCAGCCGGCAGGTCACTCCCATTCTGGCCTTTGCATTCACCAAGGGCGACGTTGACTTGTCGATCACGGCCGAACGCCGCCGCCCCCAGATCAACGTACGGCAGTTGCTGCAGGCCGAAGTGGATTCGGGAGTGGTCAAGTTCCATGCCTACTTCTTCTACACGGTCAAGTACAGCGGCGTCGAGAAGTTACGTCTGGACGTTCCGACCGAGCTGGCCAACGACATTCGAAAGACAACCGCGGGGTTGCGGAAAGATGATATCACACCGGCCCCCGGCGACGTGGCCGAGGGATACACGGCCTGGTCGATCGCCGGCGAGACCGAGTTGTTGGGAGATGTCAAACTGCACCTGGAATGGGAGCAGAAGATTGACGAGTTGGGAATCGGCAAGAGCCAGACGATCGACGTTCCTCGCCTGGTGCCGATGGACGTGGATCGTGCAACGGGTCAAATTGTGATCAACAAGTCCGAGTCGATCGACGTTCAGCCGGAATCGACACCGGACGGTCTGATTCCGATCGATCCGAAGGGCGATTTAATGCCGGAGGCCAAGGTGGAGGCGGCCGCCATGGCGTTCGAATATGTCGGCCCCTGGACCTTGCAGATCAACGCCACTCGATACGAACTGGAGACGAGCAAGCTGACCAGCGTCGAGCGTTCCGTCGCTCGCGTGGTGGCGTTAAATCAGGGCGAACTGTCGATTCAAGCCCTCTATCGCATACGAAGCGCGCGACAGCGGCTGGCCATCGCTTTGCCTGCCGGCGCGACATTCGACGCACAGCCATTGCGCATCAATGGTCAGCCGGTCACGCCCGAACGAGAATCGGCCACGACCATCTACGCCCCGCTGGTCGACATGGAATCGGACCAGTCCTTTGTTTTGGAACTCCGATACAGTGTTGAAGGCACACCGGCGAGAATCGACCTGCCGGCGTTTCCGGACGACCCGGCCGTTCAGAAGATCTACCTCTGTGTCTACCTTCCTCCAAAGAAGATCCTAATCTCGAGTGCCGGACCATGGTCCGATGAGTGGGAAGGCAGTTTGCTCGACTTCCGTTTCTTCTCCTCTGACAACCGGGGAGACGAACTGGTCGAGTGGGTCGCCGAGGACCAGCAAGCAGGCATCAACTCGGCCATGACGTTTCCGATCGGAAAGTCACAGTTATACGTCTATTCGACGCTCCGCCCCGAGCCGCCACCGAAAGGGTCCTTGAAACTAACGACGACCGACCGGCGTTTGTTTCACGGAGCGGTCATTGCGATCATCGCCCTACTTGGTCTCCCGTTGTTTCGTCGCCCCCTGCGATTGCAGCTGAGCCTGCTTCTGCTGATAACCGGAGTCCTGTTGGCGATTGGGCTTTTCGTACCGGAGCTGAGCCGCTCTGTGCTCAACAGCGTTTTCGCAGCAGCGATAGCGATTCTGATCCTGATCTGGCTGATTGGTCACGTCAACAAGTTGCGATGGACACAATGGTTGCGGACGCCGCGGACGGAGGTTACACCTCCTCCGACAAACGGACCGGCCGAGCCAGACCTGTCCGACGCGACGGGCGAGTCCGACGCGACGGGCGAGGGAGAGGATCCGAATGAACCGGGCGGAAGGGACACGTCGGGAGACGAACCCAATGCGAACGACAGCGACCAGCAAAAGGGGGACTCGGCCGATGCATAGTCTGCTACCGACCCAAGGTCTCGATGACCCGAAACGACTCGCGGGACGAGGCGCGCGATTGATGTCGGTGCTGGCATCCGTGCTCATCGTCGCGACGGTTTCCGCCGCGCTGGGCGCTCCGCCGGCGGCCCCTTCGACCGAGCGTCTTCTATTCGTGCCGCTCGAGGATATTCCGATTCTAATGACCGGGGCAAACGAACGCGTCTTTATGACGCAGGAAGAATTTCGCAACCTCGAGGAGGAAGCGCGCCGGAAGCCACCCGAGTCCGCGCCGCGCAAAGTGGCTTTGCTCGCTGCCGATTACACCGCGACGATCGAAGACAACCTGGCGATCATTGAAGGTTCCCTGGAACTTGACGTGATGGCACCGGGTCTGCAACGTGTCATTTTGCCGATGGCCGGCGTTCAAATCCGGTCGGCACGACTCGACGATCGCCCGGCAGCCTTAGCCCGCGGCGCAAAGAACAACGTCTTTCTCTTCGTCCGGGACAAGGGCCGACACCGTTTGCAACTGACCCTTCTTTCTCCGGTAACGGTCGCCGCGGCCCGGCAATCGCTGAAACTTCAGTTGACACAGGCGGGAACCACGTCGTGGGCCTTGTCCGTACCGGGAAACGTCGAGGTAAAACAGGGAGCGAGTGTCATTACTCGGACGTTTGACGCGGGCAAGAACATCACGACGTTTCAGTTGGTCGTTCAGCCGGGGACGATGGACATCGCCATGTCGTTGAACAACCGCCGGCTCCGAGAGGACCGGGTGGTCACGGCCCATAGCGTGATCGTCTCCGAGTTAACGACCAGTTATGAACGTCTCCATGCCACGGCACACTTCGAGGTCCTGCATGGGGCCGTGGAAAACCTGACCATTGAGGTTCCATCCGACTTCCAGGTGACCGATGTCGTCTCGCCTCGGTTGTCGCAGTGGATCGTCAAACAAGAGGACGGTGCCAACCTGCTCGAACTCACTCTGCGCGAGGCAATTCGTGACACGGAGTCGGTCACCATTACGGCGACGCGGGCTCCGATCCAGATCGGTGCCTGGCAAATGCCGGTCCTTCAACCTCGCGAGGTGGCGGGCCACGCGGCCGTCGTGGGACTGTTGGCCGAAGCTCGGTTACGACCACTGAATGTCAATTCAAGCAACATGATTCAAGTCGATACGAATGTTCTGCGAACGGCCTTGCCGGCATCGGTTTTAACGCCGGAACCGGGAGCTCCGCTGATTCGCCCTCTGCTCGCGTTCTACGCACCGGGAGGCGTTTACGAGCTGACCGCCGACCTGGAGGACCCCAAGGATACGTTGCGCGTGGCGATGCACCTGATGCTGGCCTTGGACGAGCAACAACAGACGTTGCGTGGCGGATTCACCTTGACGCCCGAGGCCCGCAAACGATCGACTTTCGCGTTTCAGCTACCGGTCGGCTGGCAACTCAAGAGCCTGACCACCGGCAAGCAGACGAACGTTGCCTATCAACGTTTCCTGGACGAGGGGAAGGTTCGCTATGTGGTCACGTTGCCGACGGCCATCTCACCGGGATCCAGTGAAACGGTCTATTTTCAAGCCACCTTTCGATCTCCCGATTGGCTTGACGATTGGACCGAGACGAACATTGTCTTTCCGGCAATTCGCGTCGAAAACGCTCATGCGGCCAGTGGCGCCGTGGCCGTACAGGGAGGCGGCGACCTGGTCGCGATCCCGCAAGAAGTTGAAGGCCTGACCCCGCTCGATTCGAGTGAGCGAAGCCGGTTCGGCCTGAGCGAATCGAATACGGAACTCACGTACGAGTTCCAGAACCAGGATTTTTCGGCATCATTCCAAGTAAGAAGAACCGAACCAAGACTGACCAGCCGAAACTTCTCGTTCTTCTCGATTAAGCCGGGAGTGCTTGCAGCACATTACGAACTGGTCTTTCTGGTCGATCGAGCCCGTGCTCGGCGTCTGCA
Organism: uncultured Pirellulaceae bacterium; assembly: GCA_964395615.1. Lineage (GTDB taxonomy): Bacteria > Planctomycetota > Planctomycetia > Pirellulales > Pirellulaceae > CAYNDU01. The sequence continues at coordinate 5,884 of CAYNDU010000136.1, forward strand.
GTTTCTACTGCCGGCCACAACGCCCACAACGCTTTCCGTTCGCGGCCTCGACCAGGTGGCTCTCAAGGAATACACACACGAGCAACAGGGTGATCAACGCGTCTGGACCGTGTTACTGGCGGAGGCTCAATCGGGGTCGATTCGACTGGCTGTTGACTTCGAACAGCGTTTGGACGATCCGGAACCGAAACAGTTCACGCTGCCGTCGATCGCGACACTTGGCTCCGCCTATCAAACGGCCATGGTGGCCTTGGAGGGCGACCCCGATCTGGATATCGCCATGACGACCGGCATGCGGCGCGTTGATATTGGCGAACTGGTCGAAGCCGACTACTCTCCCGGGCGAAGATTGCTCGGATCCTATGCATCCACGGGTCGCGAAGCCGATTTGAAAATCGATGTCACGCGCCGTGCTTTGCGACCGCTTCCACCGGCAATTGTCAAGCGAGCCGAATTGGTGACCCTGGTTTCATCGACCGGAGTTGCCCAGTCCGCGGCTCGGTACGAACTGCAGACGAAGATCCCCTTCCTGGCCATTCGTTTTCCGGAAGATGCTGAATTGTGGAGCGTCACGCTCAATGACCAGCCGATCAAGCCACGCCGTCGCGGCAACCAGATCCTTTTGAGCCTGCAGACTCGGCAGGCCGGTGACTCGCTTGACGTGCGCGTCACCTATCAGACCCAGGTTGCCCAACTCCGATGGCTGGGCCGTTTAAGGGCTCCGGCCCCGCAGTTGTGGCTCACACGCGATGAAAAGGACGCGGGGCAGCCGGTCCCGCAAGTCGACCTGATCTGGCACGTCCATCTTCCGAGCGGTTACCGCGTATCGCGCAATCACGGTACGGTCTTCCCCACCGACCTGACGCCGGCACCGGCCCCGCTGAAATCCCTGGCGCGAGCGGCCTTTACGGCCGGAGGCGGCATGATGCGGCCACCGTTGGCAAATCTCAGCTCTCAATATGCCTATCGGGGAGGTGTGGACATGGAAGTTGCCCTGACCGAATCGGCGACCGAAGAAGACCATTATGCCGAGTATGGAGACGAGGCGGGAAGTGCCACGGACGATTCCGCGATGTCGCCGGAAGGAGCGGCGCCGGCGGATGAGGGGATGATGTCGGAATCGACCCGAGCGCCCGCGCGCCGCGCAGAACACGCTGCGAAAACCGTCGACGCATTGAAATCGCTTGACGCTCGGCGCCAATCGCTTCGCTCGCGTGGAGCGGGCGCGACACGCGAAGGGGCCCCTCCCGCTTCACCGCCAGCATCGGTGACAGCGGGCATGCGCCCGCAGAGAGACAAGTCGCCGGCGCTACCCGGTGTGAGCTCCGGGAGGTCTCCCGACAGCAGGCCATCCGACCCGTTTGGCGGCGAGAGCTCTTCTAACGGAGGGAGCCTTGGCGGTGGCGGTGGCGGTGGTATGGGCGGCGCGGGCGGATATGCGGCCGGCCAGTCGATGTTCGGATCCGGTCAGACGGGCAACCAGGGCCCTGGACTTGGCTCCGGGGCGGACGATGGCCGAGACATGGACGGCCTGCTGGGAGAAGCACTCGACGCAAAAGGAAAAGCGATCATCGCCGGCAAGCGGGCGGCAAAATATTGGGCATTGCAGGGTCTTCGCGGCCTCAGCATTCGCATCGATCAGACGGGAGAGGGCGTGACGTTTATCAGTCTTGGAACGGCGCCTGAATTGAACGTAACGGTGGTTCAACAGGAACGTCTGTCGTGGCTTGCATGGACCGTGGTGTCGTTAATTCTAGCAGGCGGGCTGTTAATGTCGCACAGCTCGATCGCGTTACGCGTGCGCGGCGTGATCGTGATGGTTGTCATCTGCTGCGGCCTGCCCATCATCGGCGGACCCTTTACCGAATTCACCGAAGTCCTGGAACGCGCCTTGCTGGCGACGTTGTGCCTCGTTCCGATCTGGGTCGCCCTGGCCTTCCTACGTCGGTTAGGAAACGCCGGTCGCTGGCTGATGGATCGTGCTGCGACCGTCGTCTCGCCCGGCATGATTTTGCTGGCTGCGACGGCGTCGCTTTTGCCGGACGTTGCCGGCGCCCAGGATCTCGCCAAAATCCTTCAGCCTTTGATCGAAGAGACCAAACCGGTAAAGATCCCCGAAGATGCTCTCGTAGTGCCGTACGACGCGAACGACGTAGCCGGTCGACAGAAGGCCACGAATGTCTTGGTTCCCTACCCGCTCTACGAGAAGCTCTGGAATCAGGCGCACCCGGACGCCCCGCTCGAAACGAAAGCTCCCAAGGATTTTTCCTTTTCGTTCGCAGGCAGCGACTACGAGGTCACTCTGCAAGACGACGAGCATCTGGAGATTAAGGGCTGGTTGGAAGTTGAGGTATTTGGCCAGGAGCCGACCGACGTACCGCTCGTGCTTTCGGGAGGCATGATCACGTCCGCTCAACTGGACGGCGAGCCCGCTCGGCTCAAGACACTGCAACCGGCAGCTCCGAACACAAAGAAACAGGCAGCGCAGCAGCGGCCCCAGGGCGCCGGTACGCTTCCGTCGAGTCTCCTGGCACTGGTCGTATCGGGCAAAGGCCGGCACCGGCTCGAGCTGACGATTCGGATCTCCGTCGCGCGCCAGGGTGGTTGGCGTCGGGTCCAGGCCGTGTTGCCGCATGCCGAGGCGACCGGATTGCAGATTACGGTGCCGACGCAAGAAACCTACGTACGTCGCGTGCTGCAAGGGGTGCCGATCAGCTTGCTGACCGATCGTGCCGACCAGCGTCTGCCGGCGGCCCTCGAGCCGGGCGGCAAACTCGACCTGCAATGGAGAGCACGGGTCACTCCGAGCGCGATTGACCAGGCGTTGACCGCCGAGTCCGCCGTCTTAGCCGACCTGCGAGAAGACGGAGTGCAAATCGTCTGGCAGCTTGCGTTTCGATTCGGTCAAACCGAACGGGGAACGTTCGAAGTGCAGGTTCCCAAGGACTACCTGGTCGAGAAGATCGAGGGCAAGAATGTCCGAGGATGGGACGTCGTGGAAGTCGACGACGTGCGTCGTGTCACGATCGAATTGCTCAAAGCCGTCAAACAACAGGAGCAGGTGATTCTCTACCTGTCACGGCGAGCCCCATTCACCGCGACGGGTGATACGTCCGTGACCTTGCCAAACGTAACGGTTCCCGGTGCTGCCTTGCACCGTGGGGCCATACAAATCCGGCGAAGTTCGATTCTGGAGGTCAAAACGACGGCCGCCGATGCCGTCGAGCGGACAGATAGTGGTTCGGTGGTCAAGCAATTCTCCATGGCACCTGCCACAGAGGTCAGCCCGCTCGGACTGGGCGAATACCAGGCATACGAATTCAAAGCGACTCCCTTCCGTGTTCAAATGACGGTGACGCCCGTGCAAGGAAGGAAAACGGCGGAAGTCCGCACGATTTTCAGAATCGGCGAGACCGAGTCCGAGCTCGAGAGTGAAGTGCGTGTTTCGGCTTCACGGCGACCGTTGTACGTCGTCCGGGTCGCCATTCCAAAGGACTTGAAGATCAGCCACGTCGCGAGTGGCGGCCTGAGCGACTGGTCGCTATCACAACGCAAGGACCAGCGTATCTTAACTTGTTTCTTTTCTGCCGGCCGACTTGGACTGGTTCCGGTCTCGATTCGGGGCACACTCTCCGAACACACGGCCGGGCAGATCTTGGCGCTTCCGCAGCTGAGCGTATTGGACGTGAACGGGCAGAGTGGAACGATCGTCGTGCAAGTCGATCCTTCCCTGCAAGCTCGTGCGACCGATCTGAAGAACTGTCGCAATGTCCTGCTGAACCGAGTCACCAGCTGGTTAACACCTGCGCAACGGCCGCTCGCTCGACTTGCGATCGCCTATTCCGGGCCCATCTATTCCGGGTCCATTCAGACGACACCCCGAGAAGCTCGCATCATCTGTGAATCGATCACGAATGTCCGAGTTACGTTTCGCGAGATCCAGGAAACGGTCTTGCTCGATTTCGACATCCAGGGAGCCGGGGTCCGCCGGCTTGCCTTTCGCTTGCCAATCAGTCTGCTCACCGCCCAGATTCAGGCACCGCTGATCCGCCAGCGCACGGTCACGCCGGGGGCCGGCGGGCGCTTCGCCGTCGTCTCACTTGACCTGCAGGATGCGATTACGGGCCAATACCGCGTGGTGGTCGAACATGATCGGGCGATCACGCCGGGCCGACAATTGGCGCCTCTTCCAATGCTCGACGACGGCACGCTCGTTCATCGTTACGTCACATTGGAGAATGCGGGACGGGACGAGATTGTCGTGGATGGTCCCGTGAAAATGGAATCGGTGAATCGCCAGTCGAAACTCTGGCAACAGCTGGCGACCCGTTTGAGCGGAGGCGATTTTACGACCGCCTACGCGACCAGCGACGGCGGTGCCGAACCCGAATTCGGGTATAGCATGAAGCAACGGCAGATTGTGGAAACGGCCGGCGCCCGTATCGGTCTCGCGCGGACAGATCTCGTGGTCGACGAGAGCGGTGCCTACCGAGCGGCCCTGCAATTGAAAGTCGATAACCGAACGGAACCGTATCTGGAAGTTGAATTGCCCGAAGGTGCAACTCTCTGGACGGCGCACGTCGCCGGACGACCGGTCAAACCGGCTCGAACTATGTCGGCTCAAAATGACCGCCTCCTTCGCATTCCGTTAATCAAGACGGCCGAAGGCGATCTTGATTATCCCGTCCTGCTCAAGTATGCCGGCGTCCTGGTGAACTTCGGATCGCTGAAGAATGTTGATTTCCCCGTCATCCGAACCGTGAACATCCATGTTGAATTGAGCCAAATCAGGCTCTACCTTCCCGACTCCCTGCGCTGGTTCCAGTTCGATGGAACCGCGACCCAGGTGTCGGGCGAGCAGGACTTTGTGGCCGGATACGTGGCCTACCGCACACAGCAGGTTGAGCGGTTGGCACAGATCATCCGCGGAAGCAACGAGTTCTCCAAGTCGCGTGCCATCAGCAATGTTCGGGCCCTGAGCGGAGAATTGAGCGGGCTGCAAAGTCGCTACAAGTCAGCGACTGCCGATGCCACGCTGCAACTGGGGCTGGCCTCCAACGAACAGCTCCTGGAACAGACGGCCAAGGAAATTGAGGATCTGGAGAAAAAGCCGGAACAGACGACCGACAATCGTGCTCGCATGAATTCCTATTTCCTTCAGCAAAAGAACTCGCTGTCAAGAAACAGTGTCACGAAACTCGGCGACAATTTCTCAGTGCCGCGGAACCAGCCGACGGCGAACGCCGCACCGCAGGGTTTTTCCAAAGCCTGGTTCGGGCTTGAATCCGAGACCCGACCCGCGATACCCGAACAAGGCCAGGCGGGACGACCGGAATCGGGAAAACAAGCAGCCGTGCCACTTCGCCTGGCGGACGAGCAGTCCCAACCGGCGGCCGGCTTCCT
>CAYNDU010000137.1:0-11267 GCA_964395615.1 uncultured Pirellulaceae bacterium
CGCGGCACGCCAGTCGCCCCGATTTCCCGATCCTCAGTTATGCGGTCATTGCATTCGATCAGCCTCACACGCACCGAGGATCACAACGCAATTTGATCGGCGAGCAACCGGCCGCAGAACTCATCGCAAGCCTGTCGAACGAACGTCAGGTGAGCGATCAGACTCCGCCAACCTTTCTCTGGCACACCGATGAAGACAAGGTCGTTCCGTCCGAGAACAGCGTGATGTTCTATCTGGCATTGCGTCGCCACCGTGTGCCGGCCGAGTTGCACATCTTCCGAAAGGGCCGGCACGGCCTCGGGCTGGCCGAAGGGCACCGAGGCACGGAACTCTGGACCCAAGCCTGTAAAGCCTGGCTTCAGAACATCGGAATGCTCGAGTAAGGAAAATTCCTATCGCGTACCCGTTAGCGCCCCGCCGAGTCGATCTCGGCGGTGGCGCGATTATCGCCGGCCCTCCGGCTTGTCATGCACTGGGCTACTAGAAACCGCGCTGGACGACTTCTCCTCCGTCTCGCGTCAGCAAGGCTTTCCAGGTCTTTTTGTCGAGCGACTGCGAAATGAACCGCACGGAACCGTCGCACATGCCGGCAAGAAAGCCTCCCGGATAGACGCCCAGCAGGCCCTTGAACGGATTGTTCTTATCGGCGGAAAAGTCTCCGGGTTTGGTCCAGATAACGGCCTCGCTTGCGGCCGCCTCTACGGTCAGAATCGTGTTCGACGTACCGTCGCGAAAATCCCGAATCCTGATACCACGCGGGGATTTGCCTTGACCCTTTTCCTTCTCGGGAGCGGTAAGCGCGCCACCCTCCGACGCATTTGCCAGGTAGGTCGTCTTGCCCGGCTGAAGTTGCGTGCTCGGCGACCGGTAGACCGCGGGCATTCGAGGGATCAAGGTTTTGTTGTGCGGACTATCCCACGGCTCATCAAAATGAAATTCTTCGTATAACCCTTGTTGTTCAAGGTATGGAAGGACATAGACTCGCCAGCTGAGGAGCGGCTTGCCGTTGGCATCCACACCGTGGGCGGGCGGAAATGCTCGATAGACGTTATGGTAGTTGTGCATCGCCAGGACAATCTGCTTGATATTATTGCTGGACTGCATGCGCCTGGCGGCGGCGCGTGCAGACTGGACGGCCGGCAGAAGGAGGGCGACGAGAATCGGCGTGGACGCGCCCACACTAGCACCCGGAAGCGTTCGATGGCTAATCGACGTCAACTCTCCGTCACCCGCGCTAAAGACCGTGAGACTTGGCCGCAAATGAGGTGCGATGGAACTGGACGAAGGCAGAATGCTCAGGTCTACGTTGATCCCCTCACGCTGCATCTGGCCGGCCATCATCGGTAACCAGACCTGCACCATCGGGTAAAACGTCTCGAATTGCGCGCGAGTGTCCTCAAACAAAAATGCACAGGGAGTCGTCTCACCGGCAAATGCGTCCGCAACTTGCGGCTGATCGACAATCGACTTATCGCCAGGTTCGCGGTTCAGAAACGTCTTCATCGCCTGCGGTAACAGGGTTACGACGAGGTGATCATCAGTGATGCACCAGCTGGGTGAAAACGGAAAACCAAACTGAGGAATCTGCAGGTTATGAACCAGTTGGCCGCGGTAGGTAAAACTGCCGAACTGCGGCGCACGGCGTTCACGCGCGGCCATTCCCTTGATGAACCCAAGCAGTTGATCGTGGGTACGTTGGAATCGACCCTTGTCGGCCAACGATACCGTGGCCGTCCAGCCGGCCATCAGGCCGCCCGATGATCGGGCCGTATGGATCGTCCAGACGTCTCCCAACGGGCCGAGCAGGTCGTCAACCAGACGAATCCCCAGGCCTTCCTCCATTTGGCGAACTCCTTGGACCATCTCCTCGGCCGCCCTTGGCTCGATCTTTGCCGTCATATCCAGAATGCCCTGCCAGATCTCCTTGACATTCACCGAGGCGGCTCCGGCGACCAACGCATCTTGCGGTATCACCTGCACATCGTCGGCGGTGAGTTTCCCGTGACCGGCAAGTTTCAGAATCCCGCCCTTTTTGCCCGAGTAGGCTACGCGAGAACGCGAGACGCATCCGTTGTCATCCATGCCCGTCACGCTGACCATGGTTTCGAGCGATCCGACACCAAGCACATCGATAATCCGTTCGGCTTCCGCTCCGCCACCCGCGCGCGCGGTTCGGATGATTGCCGCCAGGTTGAGATAGGCCATCGTACTCGGTCGCCCTACCTCGAGAGACTGTTTCGCGCCGGTCAACCACTTGGGAGCCGGCGTTTCCGCTCGTCGCACGATGCCGGCGATCGCATCATCGCCAACGGCAAGAATAAAATGCGAACCCCGAAAAGCCCAAGAGATCAACGGAGCACTTGGGTCCGGCTTGACACTATGGACCTCGACTCCCGCCACCGTGCCGCTTTGGATACCTTCGGCTGGAATCGCGGCTGTCAGTGCGGCGATCGCACGCCGGACCGCGGGCAGATCGTCGCCGACATTGACAACGAGTGCACCACTCACGTCCATCTCGCGCCCTTTGGGTACCAGCCGCTCGACGAAGATCGCGGTCGGATGTGTGATCAGCGTCTTGATCAGATCAGGCGCGTGATCGGCCGCCAACTGTAACATGGGGTCTCGCTCACGGCGCGAGGCGGTCGCAAGCCCGGATCGAATCAAGGACTCGACACCAGCCGCAAACTGCTGTACTTCCGGCTCGGCCAGCAATTGTTCCGTCTGGTTCGAGCTCTTGGCGTCAGGCTCAGCCATCCCCGCCCAGTTCGTGTAGTAGATGCACGATTCGGGCGCAATATTCTCGAGCAACGGATCGGGATCCCCGGGGGGAATCCCCATCGGCACGCCGGCCCCAGCTCCCATCGTTAGTATTATGAGTAGTTCCATCAATCCGAAACCCATCCCGGTCGTTGACATGATCCCTATCCTCCCAACGAGTTGCGATCCAACACGGATCAAGAAAGAAGTCCTGTCTGGCCCCGCCTACGCTGTTATCGTTGAATGCCGGACGGTGGCACGCGGGCCCGACCCTCGGCGTCACTCAATATTTACACGGCCCCTCTTTTCGGCGTCCGATACGAACCAGGGTCCAACCCGGGACCGGCCAAGGGGCGTTCTCCATGTTGTTTCCAAGTCCCTGCAATGCAGGCGGCGGCGAACCACTCATCCCAACTCGCGTTCTCGGTCGGGTGGAGAATCCTATCTCACGCGAGCACGCTGTCGTACGCTCGCACGCAATCTGACGTACGGTATTCGTTGCGTCGTCGATCTTCTTTGCCCGCTTCTTTGCCCGATAACCGAGCATCGCCCCGATACTTCCGGAGGCGCCGGAATTCTACCGCCGCAAGTCTCGCCCGTCGATGACCCCATTGGCAATCCGAAGACGTGTGGCCGGTTTCCGGGCAAACTGGCCGATGCGGCCAGTGCTTCTACGTCCGTGCCGGTTCAGTTTCCCGGGCCCACACGCCGTGGCGGAACGCCGAACATCCCACCCCCGCCGCCACCCAAACCGCCGCCACCCAAACCGCCGCCACCCGTACCGCCGCCACCCGTACCGCTGCCACCGAACCCGCCGCCATAGTGCTGGGAAGGTCGAAGTCGAATTAATAACTCACTGACCTGGCGGTGGTTCTGCTCGGTTTGCCGCACAATCAACTGGTCGGCCACCAGGTAAACGGCTCCGTATCCACCTTGATCCCGCCAACTCGGCGGATCGATAAGCCCCTTGATGGCTTGCTGCGGGTCGTCGCCGATCCAACCGTTGAGTCGATAGAACCGCACAAACACGTCACCTTTCGGTCTCGCGGAAACGGTCGCTCCGGCAAAGGCCCCGATTCCACTCGATTGACCGCTGGAGGCAAACGGGTCGTCATCGGCCGGCATCCCGGCCATCTTGGCCGGGCCGATCCCTGGAGCAAGGCCGTCGGCCGTTTTGGCCAACGACGCGTCATCTCCGAAGGGGTTTCCGTAGACGTCTCCGCCGTATCCCCGTGAGGCGTGTGGCTCCGGGGGCGTCGACTTCCCAAAGAAACTGGAATCGGCCAGTTTCTTCACCGGACCCACGTCACTTGACGTTCCGGCGGTTTTCGCATCCGAGGTATTCGCTCCGGGCACTTGCCAGGCCGAGTGGTTTTTGCGCACGGTCCTGAGCAGATTCGTGATCTGATCTTGCACGTCTTGCGTCTGCGACACGATCAGCAAGCCCCAATCCGCGGCGACCTCGATCGCTCCGGGGCCTCCAACTTCGTCCCACGTATCCGGTTCGACCGAGGTGGTGATCAGCCGGACCAGATCGTCGTAGGATTTGCCGACGTTCGCCGAATCGTCACGCGGTCGTTTGCCCAGCAAATCGGCCACATTGAAAACACGATCCGCCAGTTGATTCTCGCTCTCTTCAGGCGTCGTGATCAGCAGAATCTCACCACGAACAACGAAAACCAGATCCAGTTCCTTCAGAGCGAGTTTCAATGCCGACCTCAGGCGGATGTTCTTGATGGTGAACGTGACCGGCGTGTCGCTTCCTATCCCCACGTCATCCAACGCTCGTGCGTCGATCAGAATATTGATACCATGCTGTTGGCCAATGAAATCTGCGACGTCCGACAAAGGCGCCTCGTCGAAGTCAAGCGTACTTGCTTGATCCAAGGCCTGTTCGATCTTGTCACGCTCGGCGCGATCTCTCTCGGAAAACACTTCCGAAGAATCGACCTTTCCGTTGCCATTTTTGTTTCCTTCCCTGACCTTGCGAAGTGTCGCTAGCAGGCCGGAGATCTGCTCGTGCACTTCCGCCGTTTGCGCCACGGCGATGACATTCCAGGCATCCATCGGTTCGATCGAGCCCGCGCCACCCACTTCATCCCACGTGTCCGGCGCGCAGATCGACTGAATGATCTCGACAAGATGGTCGAATCTCCCGGACGATTCGCCTCCCATATACTGACGCCGAGCCGGTCGGGCCAGATCGCTGAGTGGATACATCCGCACGACGAGTGAATTCTCACATTCCTCAAGGGTTGTGATTTCCAGCACCTCGTTCCGGACCATGAACGATAGATCGAGTTGCCGCAACATCCGGTCCAGAGCAGTGCGCAATGAAACTCTCTTGAGTGACATTGTCACCGGCGTGTCCGTTCCCAATCCAATATCGTCCAGGCCCCGTTTGTCGATGACGATTGGCAGCCCGTGCATTTCGGAGAGAAATGACACGACGTCGCTGAGCGGCGTATCCTCGAAGTCGATGGTGGTTGGCTTGGCCAAAGCACTTTCGATTTTCTTATGGGCTGATAATTCTCCCGAGTCCATGCTTGCAATAACCGATGCCCACCGATCGGTCTGGCTCGACGAACCCGTTGTGCGGACATCGGACGGCCGTTCGGCAGTCGGCCGGCCGTCGGTTTTTGTGGCGGCCTTTTCTGTCGACACTGGCTCGGGCGACACTGGGGTCGCGGCCGGCTGTGCGTTGGCAACGCCGGGCAGTGCCGAAAGGCAAACGACGGCCACCCAGTGGAATGGTCGAGGTCGCCCACGTTGGATCCCCAGATTGGTCATGACGTTTCAACTCCTGTTCCAGATTTCCGAGACGAACGAATCGGCGTCTGAGAGGCCTTGGCGTCGCAAAGAGGTCGTGGAGCGAGCTCCGTCGATTTTACAGCGCATCGACTCTCAGAACGTCTTTCCAGTCGTTTCCCCCTGAGTGTCTCGTAGGCCGACCGCCCGTTTGATGAGCCATGGGCCTTATGAATCGGCACCTACGTGACCGCTGGCCGCCACTGATTCTATCATGTTGGCGGTAATGTGACAAAATGCTGCGATAGGGCAGCTCCTGGCGAAGACGGGCTGATGGTGCCGCCTCATCTACCGACGAGAGGGCTCGCCCATGTATAATACCAGCTCAACGAACGAGTTCCGGATCGGAACCGACGGCAATAAAATCCCGGCAAAGGTACATACGGCGAAGGTACATCATGAAGCAATTGACAGGTCGTTTGTGTTTCTTGGTTTCAAGACGGAAATTCGCAATGAGCGTCGGCCTCATACTCTTCGCATTAACGGCTTCGGCGGGGGCTGCGGAGTATCGAGCCGAGCCGATCAAGGGTCCCGCCCCGTCAGACGATGTCAGCCCGGCGATCGCCAAGTTGCTGGCGCCGGCCGGCTATCGTGTGATCAAGGGCACGTCGCGCGTCGTATGCGAATTCTGGCTCTGTAAGCAGTGGAAAGTGGGCACCGCGAGTCCGACGGGCGAGGTGAATTTCCCATTTCGACGGGGTCAATTGGTCGGCATTGTCCATTATCCCCGTAAAGGTGGGGATTTTCGCGACCAGCCGATTGATTCCGGCACGTATACGTTACGATACGAGCAGCAGCCCATCGACGGTGATCACGTCGGAACGTCTCCCACACGTGACTTTCTGCTGGTGATCGCGGCTTCCGAGGACAAGAAGCCGGACGACATGAAATACGACGTGATGACGGAACGAAGTGCCGAGGCGGTGGAAACGAGCCATCCGGGAATGCTTGCCCTCAAGCCGCTCGACGGCGACGGCAAACCGGGGTCGATTCGGACGATGGAAGACGGCGACTGGGTCTTGCTGCGGTTGCAGGGCGAGGCATTAGTGGAGCGCAAGTCAAAGCCACTGGCATTCGACTTGGTCGTGGTCGGGTATGCCCCGGAATAAGTGTGCCCGCATTTATTGAACCTGCGGAGTCAATCCGTATAATCTCAGGGTATTGGCGTTCTCACATGGGTGTGGAGATCCTCCCTTCTTTCCAAAGGTGATTTTCATGACGGCGTCCGGAGACAAGACCGGCCTGAGGAGCCGCTTCAGCCGACGGGCCTTTCTACAAGGTTCCAGTGCGGCGGCGGCAGCCACGGCGTTGCATCAACAAGTTGCAGCGACCGAGCCGGCGTCAAACATCGTGCGCGGAGTGACGACGATCTCGTTACACGTTAATGGACAGACTCGGCAAGTCGCCGTGGCGCCACGCGACACACTGATGGAGGTCCTGCGAACGGAACTCGATCTGACCGGTACCAAGCCGGCGACGGAAGATGGGACGAGCGGTGCGAGCACCGTGTTGGTCGACCAGAAACCGATGAACGCCGAGACCTTGTTAGCCATTGCTTGCCAGGGCAAGGAGATCGAGACGGTCGAACGATATAGCGTCGATCGACCCGACGAGGTCGCCAAGGCGTTCGTCAAACACGACGCCGTGCAGTGCGGATTCTGCACGCCCGGTTTTGTCGTGGCCGTCAGGGCTTTCTTGGCGAAGCACCCGCATGCCACCGAGGCTGAGATTCGACGTGGTCTCAATGGCAACATTTGCCGCTGCGGCACCTACACCAATATCGTTAAGGCTGCCCTCGAAGTTGCGAAAGGAGGCAAAAATGGCTGACTCATCGTACAGCTGGCCGTCTCGCGAAGAAGCCTCGATTATCGGCAAACGTCACACGCGTACCGACGGACTGGTCAAGGTCAGTGGCGTCGCCAAGTACACGTACGACATGCATCGGAAGAACCAACTTATCGTTCGAGCACTCTCGAGTCCGCACGCGCATTGCCGAATTAAGGCGATTGATACGCGTGAAGCCGAACGCGTCCCCGGAGTCGTCGCGGTCAAGATTCTGCCCCACGCGGAACCTGGCAAAGAAATCCGCTGGGAAGGTGAGCTGCTGGTGGCGGTGGCCGGCGAATCGATCGGAGCTGCCGTCGAAGGCGTCAGCAAGATCAAGGCTGAGTACGAACTGCTCGACGTCTTTACACAGGACAATTCCGCCGAAGCTGCGGAGAAAGCCGACCGCACGTCACGGCCTCGAACACGTGTGGAAACGGAGCGGGAACCGGGCGATGACGATGACGAAGATGAATTCGCCGATGCGGAAATCCGGCGACTGCTGTCCCAGGCTGAGTATGTGGTGGAAGGTCGCTACGGAATCGAAGCCATTACCCATTGCTGCATGGAACCGCATGGGGCGACGGTGCGATGGGAAGGCGACCGGTTGATCGTTGATCTTTCGACGCAGAATGTCTCCGGAACCGATGACCAGGTCGCGGCGGCACTCAAGCAGGCCGGCATGGACGTTTCCGCTGACCAGGTCGATGTGGAATGCCAGTACTTGGGAGGAGGCTTCGGAAGCAAATTCTCGGCGGACTACTGGACCATCGCTGCCGCTCAAATTGCGAAGGAAACCGGGCGCCCCGTCAAGTTCATGCTTGATCGAGCCCAAGAGCTGAAGATCGCAGGCAATCGCCCATCGGGTTTTATCGACGTCAAGCTCGGCGCTGACAAGAATGGCGTCGTGACCGTCTGGGATTCAACACACTGCGGAACGTCGGGACCGCAAGGGGGTGGCGTCAGCTTGAACAGTGTGCCCTACGTCTTTCGTCCAAAGAACTGGCGGGCGACACTCCGTTCGATCAAGACGAACATGGCACCCTCGCGTGCCTGGCGAGCTCCAAGCAATCCGCAGGCCTGCTTGCTGACGATGCCCGCCTTTGACGATCTCGCGGCCAAGATGGGAGCCGACAGCTACGATATTTTCTTTAAGAATCTGGAACACATCGATGCCCCGCAGCCGGCCTCTGTCTATCGTCGAGAGATGGCGATTGCCGCTCGCCTGATGGACTGGAAAGCCAAGTGGCACCCTCATGGAAAGGGCCCTCAAAAAGGATCCGTGGTTGAGGGGCTTGGCATGGCCATTCATATGTGGAATACGCCTGGCCATACGTCGCAATGCCGGGTCCGCATTCACCCCGACGGGAGTGTGCAGTCGTACTGCGGCACGCAGGATCTCGGCACCGGCACTCGAACCATCTGTGCAATGGTCGTTGCCGAAACGATGGGCCTGCCACTGGCGAAGGTGCGAGCAAACATCGGCAGCTCGACGTACCCGGCGAGCGGACCTTCCGGCGGAAGTCAGACCGTCGGGGGCGTTTCCGAGTCGCATCGTCGCGCATCGCAGGACGCCCTCGCAGCACTTTGCGAACAAGTGGCACCGAAGTTGAACGCCAAACCGGGTCAGTTGGAGGCCGTCGGAGGACGGATCCAGGTGATCGGCAAACCGTCGGTGAGTATGTCCTGGAAAGAGGCTTGCGGTACGCTGGGCCTCCAACCGCTCGAAGCCGTAGCAACTTACAAGTCCGGTTCGGAAAGCCGGCTTTCGAGCAAGGGGGTCGGCGGAGTGCAGATGGCTCACGTCCAGGTCGACCGAGAAACGGGCGTGGTCAAGATGAAGAAATTCGTCGCCGTCCAGGACATGGGCCTGGTGGTCAACCGGCAATCGGCCGAACACCAGATGCACGGAGGCATCACGATGGGAATCGCCTATGCGTTGTTCGAGCAACGCATCACTGATCCGAAGACCGGAGCCTGGTTGAATGCGGACCTCGGGAACTACCACCTGCCACGACTCGGGGATATTGGTGAAATCGTCATCCACATGTTCGAGCCCGAAGACCAGCGGTCGCGGGGAGTGATCGGACTCGGTGAACCACCGGTCATTAGTCCGGGAGCGGCGATTTCCAATGCCGTTTGTAATGCTTTGGGAGTTCGTGTCGGGGGAATGCCGATCACTCCCAAGCGAGTGGTGGACACGTTGGAACATACCGCGGGGAGGGCTTGATCGATGAAAGCGTTTGATTATGTTGCACCGCGGTCGGAAGACGAAGTGGTCGAACTGCTCGACGATCAACCCGGCCGAACGGCCGTGCTCGCCGGCGGCACCGACCTGGTCGGCCTGATGAAGAAGATGGTCGTCACGCCGGACCTGGTCGTGAATATTATGGAAGTTGAGTCGCTGAAACGGCTCGAACAGACGGCCGATGGGTGCCTTCTGATCGGAGCCACCGTCGCGCTCGATGACCTGCTGGCTTCGCCCTATTTGGCCGACTATCGCGCCGTGACCGATGCGATCCTGGGCATCAACAGTATGCAACTTCAAGCACAGGGAACCGTGGGCGGCGAAATGTGCCAACGCCCCCAATGCTGGTATTTCCGTAACGGACAAGGCCTTCTTTCCAACGGCCGAGCTGAAGGCGACACCCGTTTTTCAGCCATTTTCGGAAATGATGGGCCCGCCCGATTCGTCGGAAGTTCCCGACTGGCTCCCGCCATGATTGCATTGGGAGCAAGGGTTCGAGTGATCGGTCCGCCCGTCGATGGAAAACAACCGTCCGAAGGGGACCAGTGGATTCCGCTCGAGGATTTGTACCGCATACCGCGGCTCGGTACGGAACGAGAAATCGTGCTCGAGCCGAACCAGTTGTGCACTCACTTCTTGTTGCCGAACGTCGAGTCGACCGGAAGTGCGACGTATGAAGTGCGCCAAAGCGACGGACCGGATTTTCCGCTTGCTGCGGCCGCCGCAGCCGTGGAATGGGACGGAAATCTTGTGCGGCAGTCACGCACCGTACTCGGCCAGGTTGCGCCCATTCCCTGGCAGGTGCCTGAAGTGGATCGGTTCCTGACCGGCAAACGACTCACGCACGAGACGGCGGCGTCCGCGGCCGCTCTGGCCGTGCAACATGCTCGACCGTTGGCCGATAATGCCTATAAGATCCGATTGGCGGAAGTAGCGGTCAAACGAGCGTTTTTACTGGCCGCTGG
Source organism: uncultured Pirellulaceae bacterium (assembly GCA_964395615.1). GTDB lineage: Bacteria > Planctomycetota > Planctomycetia > Pirellulales > Pirellulaceae > CAYNDU01. Next base: position 10,603 of record CAYNDU010000137.1, read on the forward strand.
GCTCGAGACAGGAGGCCTTTGACCGGTTGTCCGTTCGGCCACGACCAAGGGGTGCCGCTCTCTTGTATCGCTCGGTCAAGAAAACGAAACCGTCGGCCATAGGAATTCGATCGAAATTGTACACCGAGTCACCCGACAGGGCCGCTCGATCCAATGAGGAGTTCATATCATGGCGTTTCGAAAAGAGTACGGTGCTGCTGAACCGCTGACAGGACCGGTCTGTATCCACCTGCGCAGCAAGCCTATGTACATGCGAGGCAGCCAGGAAGTTACGCCCACCGATCTTGAAAACGGATCGCACCACTGCTGGTGTATACTCACGCAACACGTTGTCGGCCCCGACAATGAACTGGTCGGACACCATCAATGCAGTTCCACCCGAGACTGCCATCGCCTGACGCGTTGATACGAGCCGTCGGGGAGGCGGCCCACCGCAGCCCCGATGCCTGGCAAACCAACAAACGCACCTTCATTCCCAAATCCCCTAATCCTGAGTTTGTGATTCGCCAATAGCACATCAAGTACGACGCAACATCGATTCTGTTACAAAAAAAATATTCCCACCAGTTTTTTTGTAACACGTCGGCCGGACCCCCGTACTTGTGGTGCCTGGACCTGGTGCGGGTCGGGAGGGCCTGCAGACGACGCGGCCAGTAACCGTTGCT
>CAYNDU010000138.1:0-11235 GCA_964395615.1 uncultured Pirellulaceae bacterium
CATCGGAATCGACGGTCTGGGCGAACGTGATATTGTTGGCACTGACGACCGTGTTCGCGGTCAGGATAACCGGGGCATTGAAGAACTGGTCGCCGGCTGTGACGACACTCGGGGCAGCCAGATCAATGCGTTCGGAAGTGAGGGACAGACTTCCGGCGATCTGGAGGTTGTCGACTTGAATGGTGTCCGTTCCTGATCCGCCGGAGACCGAGATATTGGCAACATTCGAGTGCGAAATACTTAAGGAAACAACGTCATTACTGCCACCCGAGTCGACGTTGACGTTGGGAACGGCATTGGCCGGAGTCAAGTCGATGTTGGCAAAGCGAGATAGACTCGGCGCACCGGGCACCTCGTAGCTCAGTCCGGCGACTCCAACACTGGATGCCGTATCGAACGTGTCGGCGCCCACGTCGATACGAAGCGAGTTTCCCGTCTGGGTAAGGAGCAGTGTGTCGGCCGCCACGGTGTTTTCGGATAAAGTGAACGTCGAGCCAGAACCAGCGTAATCAAGGAGCAGGGTGAGCAGGCGGCGCGGTTCGAGCGGTTCAGCGAACAACGTTCTGCGGGCGCGTTGGAAGTGGCGTCTTGAGTTGCGGCGATACGAACGGCGGTCTCTGTAACGAACGGTCATAGCACGAGCTCCTCGATGGCAGTCCGTTGCTACCGACAAAGATGGACACGGATCTGATCAAGAAACGGCGGCCGTACAGGGCGTTGGTTTTTATCTACATATCATAGATCCGGTTTATGTGGATAGGAAGGATTTCCTCACCTTCTGGGTGATAATTCTCGAGGGCTGAGATCAGGTTCGGATTGTTCCCCGGGGGGGGCGATTCACCGAGAGGACATGAAGGAAATGATCCCCAAGTTCCGATGGCGCTGCAGGTTGCGACTCCTTCGGCAATCGAATATCCTCAACTTTGTGCAGAGCATATCTTCCGAGCCCCATGCCGCGGCGGTTGCTTCGAAATGCCGCCCGCGCGAATTGAATTGAGTATGAAGAGTTCATATGCCCGGCGCAGCTACGAGCCGGGAGACGAGCCGATTCCCGGATACCGCCTGTCGCAACCACTCGGCCGCGGCGGAATGGGGGAGGTATGGAAGGCCCGATCCGCGGGAGGGATTGAGGTAGCCCTCAAGATTATTGATGGCGTCGATCGAGTTGCCGGCCGCAAGGAGTTCCGCGGTCTTCAGGTCGTCAAGAATGTCAAGCATCCGAATCTGTGCCCGATCATCGGTTTCTGGCTCAAGGACAGTGACGGCAACATTCTTGAGGACAGTGAAAGTCTCACTCAACAGTTAGTACAAGGCCAGGAGTCTGAGTACGGTCCGGCTGACGACGTGGCCTTACACAAGCGGGATACGGCCACGACGGACGAGAAGTCGACGGATCCAGACGAGGTGCCGGCTACTGATCTTCGGGGCACCCTGATACCGTCGTCACTGCAGGATTCCGAGGAAACGCAACCAGCTCAGCTACTGATCGCGATGGGAATTGGTGATCAGACGCTGGCTGATCAGCTTGAGCAATGTACTAGCGAGGGCGGTGCGGGTGTACCGGTTGACGAGTTGTTGGAATGCCTGGAAGGATGTGCCAAGGCGATAGATTTGCTGAATGTCAGGTACAACATTCAGCATTGCGATATTAAGCCTCAGAATATCTTGCTCGTTGGGGGCGATGCGCAGGTCTGCGATTTTGGACTTGCAAAACAGATGGATGACCATCGGCGAACAACGACCAACGCTTACACGATCGCCTACGCGGCTCCTGAGGTGATTGAGGGTCGCGAGCCAACGCGTTGGACGGATCAATACTCGCTGGCAATCAGTTATGTCGAGTTGCGAACCGGCTCGCTGCCTTACTTCAGCGAAACCTTGCCGTCAGTGATCAAGGCGAAGGAAACGGGAAATCTCAACCTGTCGAGTCTGACGAAGCGCGAGCGAAAGGTCATTCAGCGGGCGGCCTCGCGCAAGCCCGAGGATCGCTATGAGAACTGCGTGGAGATGGTTCGGGCGTTGCGAGAGGCATTTCAGGTTGAGCCTCGCAAGAACTCGCTGGTCGGAAACCTGGCAATGGTGGTGGTGCTCTTGCTGGTAACGGCTGGAGCAGCAGGATATTGGATCTGGCCTGAGGCCTACCACTCGGTCTGGGCGATGATCAATGGCGATCCGGAGTTACCTCGTAATGGCGGAGGGGAGGTCGTACCCCCGGATCCGGGGATCGAGGATCGGTTGGCAGCTCGCCAGGATTTCGAGAGTGGCCGCTGGGCGAAAGCATTTGCGAAGTTGGATCCGTTGTTGGTGAAGGACCCGAACGATGAGAAGACGGTGACCTTATGGCGTGAGTTTATCGAGACGCTCGCGCGAACCGCTCAGTCGCGCATGGAATCTGAACCGGAACTGGCCGTAACCCAGTTGCAACTGGCACTGCAGCAGATCGAATCGCATCCCGATTCGATCGATCCAAAGACAGGTTCCGCGATACGCATCGGAGTGGCTCGAGCGCTCCTCCGTTCGCCGCAGCCTGTCTGGGCTCAAGTTCTCGAGCAGACAAGTGCGCTACGAGCGAGTGCCGATCAGCTGACAGAAAACGATCACGGACTGACGCTCTGTCTGTCACTGTTGGCCCGAGCGGAAGGCGACGCCAGTCGTTTGTTTCAGTCGGCCATGCTCGACGATCTCGCTCAATTGGTTGTTATTCAGGGTGCAGGAGCCAAATCGACGGATCGTGAGTTTGAGCGATTGGCCCAATTGAAGCGATCGGCCCTTGATCTATGGCAGCGAGGCAAGATCGACGTACCAGAGAACGATCCTCGCGTGGCGAGCATTTGGCCAGGTGGTCTGAAACTGGCCTTGCTGCTTGCAGATGCGGAGCGTCAACTCAATGAGAAGAAGCCGGATTTTGAGGCGGTTGAAAAGGAGCTGCAGCAGGCGACTCTTTTGGCCGCGGACAAACCGGGCGTTCAGGCTCGCGTTCTTGATCTCATGGCGTGGCTGATGCTGGCTCGGCCGGACGACCAGCTCGAGAACGTACTGCCCACAATTCGGGCCGCTTTGTCGAACCCGCTTACTTCCCACCCTGATCGGCTGGTTGAGCTTGTATCCGAACGCGTCGAGTCGCTTGCGGCGTCGAGCATCGTCACCGCCGACCTGATCAACGCGACCGGAACTCTACTCGATGAGGCACGGGACCGAATCGACATGCGACGTTGGACAGAGTTGGCCGAGCGGCGAAAGGTGTGGCGATTGGTCGCCGCTATTACCGATCCCCAGCCGGATTACGCTCGATGGCAGAGTGAAAGTGCGGCCCTTCGAGCGGCGGGAAACGACGACGTCTTGATCGCGGCGGTCTTCGTAGAGAGTCGAGTGCAGGTCGATCCGTCAGCGTGGGACAAGGTCCGGTCGGAGTTGAACCAGTTGGCGATCGCCGATTCGTCGCCATACGCCTGTTACCTGACATATGTTCGCGGCCTGGTCGAGTCGTTGCAGCCGGGTCGTCAACATCTGGACGCGGCGGCCACACTGTTTGCCGATGCGTATCGTGCTCCGTCCGCCGCCTCGTTGCTGTCGGCCGATTCACGTCGCAGAGTCGCGAGTATCAATTTGTTGGCGGCTGCACGGGGCCTGCACGCAAGCACGGGCGACGGACTCGACGTCGTCCCGTTTGATCAGAAACCCAAAGCTGATCAGGCACTCGCATATTTGCAACTGCTTGGCACGCTTGGGAGCGAGCTTCCACCGACGTTTCATGCCGACTTTGCGAAGGCCGCCTTTTACAGCACTCAGCGCCAGGATCTGCTTGCAAGAATCATCATGGAGTGCGAAGGCGTCTATTCGTCGCATGGAGAAGAAACGCCGGAAAATGTGCTCCTGGTCTGGGCGTGGGCCTTGCGTGACCGTGGTCAGCCGAACGATCTGCCGAAGGCGGTCGACACGGTTGCCGCCGCCGTGCAGCGATGGTGGGCCAGGAACTCGGGTCATTCGTCGGACCGATTGCCCGTGTTCCAACAGGTCCTGCAACCTGCGTTGCAGTTGGCTGGACAATTGGGCCCGCCTGCCGCGCCGCAGCGACAGTCTCTGGCTCGCGTCTACGGCTGTAGCGGGCTGTTGGTCTTGCGAGACTTGAGCGTCGAACAACAGCTGCGCGATGAAAAGAAGCAACCCGCGACGGTGGCCTATGAGTGGCTCAAGAAAGCCAACAGTCTGGCCGATCCACCGATCCCCGAGTATCTGGTCGGTCAGGGACGAGCACTCGTCCAGCGTGTTGACCAGGACGAGATCGCCGTGCTTGACGAGACCAGGCAACTGGCGGAACAAGCGCTTGGCGTCATCGATGCCGATGTGTCCCATCCAGCCCTGGCCGGGGCTTCCTCATTGCAAGGGTATTCGATGGTGCTGCAATCGCGTCATGAGGCGCGCCAGCGCGCGAAATCGAATTTGCTCGAACAAGCAGTGGCCGCCTACCGAGCTTCTGTGGACAAGAGGAATGAGGCGGATCCCGACTACGCCGAGTATCTGGGAGGAATGAGCGCGGCGCACCTGGAATCCGCCTTTTTTGGGTGCGAAGAGGGTCGCTGGTGGCACTTGAAACAGGCGGTCGCATATGCCGAGCAGGCATGCGACGTTGAAGGCCGGTCGCACGAGGACACGGCCTACATCTTTCTTGGTAACGGCCATGAGGATGAATCGTACTACCTGTTTGAGACGGGTAAGTACCAGGATGCGATCGACAGTTTTCAGACGGCGTTGGAACTGGCTCGAAAGAACTTTCGACCGACCAGTATGATTCTGCTGTCACTCGGCAGGACACGCTTCCGACGGGTCTTTACCGGAGCATCCCAAAACGCCTCGGAAGATCTCGCCCAGTCCCTGCAACGGCTGAAAGAAGGCCTTGCCGCCGCTACAACTGATGCCGAACGTGCCAAGATATCGATGTGGATCAGCAAAGTGCATTTGCAGCAGGCGCTGATTGCAGGAAAGGCTAACGAGGAGCTCTTCCAGACGGAGTGGGATCTGGCGGAACAGACGGCCGCCGGAGCGGTGGAAATGGCATGGAAGAACGTCGATCCCGCCTGGCCGGAGTACCAAGCGCACCTGATTCAATTATCAGGCGTGAAGAATGAAAATGAAAAAGGTCGTGAGCGAGCCCAGCATCTACTCGACGTCGCGGGCGACCCGAATGGGAAAATGCGAGTGCGGCCCGCATTCGTCTATCAGGCAACGTCCGCGTTAATTGCACTGGAAACGATCAAGAGCTGGCAGCAATGGGTCGAGAGTTTCGATCGCTATCTGCCTTATTTCCCAGAGGATAGTCCGGCCGGGCCAAAATACCTGATCGAGTGGTTGATTGGACGAGCGAAACCGATCGCCACGTCTCAGACGACGGGACAACAGGTTCCGGAAGAAATCTATGACGTGGCGCGAAAGGACCTGATTCGGGCTCAGGCTTTGAGCGATAAGCTCGACTGCGGCTTCGATCGGTCGGGTGTTACGTCACGTGCGTTCCTGTTGCGGGCGTCGCTCGATTTTCATCGTTTTATTCAGGAATATTATCAGAAGAACATCGAGAACAAGGCTAGCCAAGAACTGCTGGAGGCCACCATCACCAACTCCATCAGTGGCTTCAATGAACTCCACAGTCGATTGGAGCGGATGGAAGGCCAGTTGCCGCGTGAGAATGATCCGCAACAGCTTACATCGGCTCAGCAGTCCGAGTGGCTTCAATACGCACAACGGTGGCGCAAACGGAATATCGAATCGACGATCGAGTCGCGTCGAGTGTTCGCGCGGTCGGTTCTGTTGCTGGCCAAGAGCGGCGTCAATCGTCCGCTTGTCCAAAGTGCTATCGCACCTGCAACGAATCTTCTTGGCGAGGTCAAACCACAGCATCTGCCGACGAACAACGAAGGCAAGGCGCGATTTCAGGAATTGAAGTCGCTCGCGACGGAGCTCGAAAAACTATCATCGTCGAATTGAGGGAGATCTTCGAATGCTGAAGGGACAACTGATCCATCCGGAAATACTCGGCGTGCTCGGCAAAGCCGGACACGGTTCGAAAGTGTTGGTCGCGGACGGTAATTATCCGTTTCGAACGAAACTGGGCCCGAACGCCCAGCTCGTCCACCTCAACCTGTCGCCGGGCCTGCTTGGCTGCACCCAGGTACTGTCCGCGCTCCTCTCGGCGATTCCCGTCGAACAGGCCGCCGTGATGCAATACGCGACGACCGGGCCCTATGCCTTGGACCAGGAACCGGAGATATGGGCCGACTTTCGCTCGATCCTCGGCCAGGCCGGTTTTGACCGTCCCCTGAAGACCATCGAACGATTTGCATTCTATGACGAGGCAGGTACCGCCGATGTGGCGCTCACGATCACGACCGGAGAACAGCGCATCTATGCCAATTTGCTGCTGACGATCGGAGTCGTGATGCCTCCCGGCAACAGTGCTTGAATCGGTTCGCTGCATGGTGAGCGCATTCCCCGTCTAACACGATGAGGTCGTCGGACCATTGATTGCGCCGACGGCTTATCTTTCGCCAATGCTTCGCCGTGATTTCATGGCTTCTACGGTGCTTCGGCGGCACGCGGAAGTCGAATCCGACGAGTCGATTCCACCCAATGGAGACTTGCGCGCTGGAGATGCGCGCGCTGGATGTCTATGGTCAACGCATCACGGGCGACCGCGCTGAAGTCGCTCAATATGCCGGGCCGCTTGTCGTCGGAATTGGCGATAGTCGGCGCCGCGAAAGCGGTCCGACCAGAGGATAAGAATGGGGCTCTCCTTTTCGATCGCTCCCACCTGGTCGGGCGTGATTTCCAGCGAGCGTCGCAGCTGATCGAGCCACGCTTGTGCTTCCCGAGCCGCAGTTCGGTTGGCACCGGCCGCGATCTGCTGTTCAAGCGTCTCCAGGTAACGCATGTCGTCAATCCCCTCTCGGAACGCTACCCAATGTCGAGTGGGAATCAGGTTCGTCGGATCCTGCGGATCGGGAGCCGCATAGGCAAAGTCGTGTCCCCGAGTCTCCGGGCCGTCCGTGTCGTCCAGCGGATTGCCGAACGTGGCATAGTACATCCACGGAACGTGGAGTTTCAGTGGTGTGCTCCATAGATAAAAACCGTTGACAAGTCGAGTCCATTCCGGACGGAAGAACGATCCCCGGATATTGTAATAGGTCCAAGCCTCGTCGCCCGAATCGCCAAGTTCCTCACTCAGTTCCTGAAACGTGTGCCCGGCGCGAATCCAATCGTCCAGGCTGTGCCCGTTGTAACAGCGGACGTCCACAAACGGGTCGATGCGATGCGTTAGATCGGGAACGCCGGCTCGGGGTGAATGGTGGATCGTAATGTAAACTCGCAACGATGACTGTTGACGAACTTGCTGTGTTAACTGAATGAAGCGGTCCAATCGCCCACGACCAAAGACCTCGTCCATGTGCGTGGCGAGTAGTTCGAAGGTCGGGTGCTCTCGCTGTACGGCTTCGAGTTGAGCCATGCTCTTCCCTGCCAGTTCGACAAACGTGTCTCGTTTGGCCGAGTCCTTCGACGTTGACGTCGTAGCTACAGGATCGTAACCCAGGATCTTGCATAATCGATCGAGTCCCGTGTCGACCGGCAGCGGACCGGAAAATGTGTGTTGTTCCAAATGATCAAGGAATTGAGACAACCGTTCCGATGACGGAACCGGAACACCTTCCTCTTTCGTCCAGTCGATGCCGACGGCAGCCTTCAGCGTCGTAACGCCATGTCTCCGCATGTCGCTAAGTTCCGCCTGCAATTGCCGCCCGTCGTCGTCGTTTGCAGGCAGCCGGTAGTACATGCCATACGCATGTTGCTTCAGCGGGAGCAGCTTAATTGGCAATACTTCGAATTCGAGCGGTAATGACAGGCTCCGGTGGCCGGCTGCGGAAACCGACAAGTGTCCGCGATAAATGCCGGCCGGAGCATCCTCCGGTACATGAACGGTCAGGTGATATTCCCTGAATGATCCTGCGGGCATCTCCAAAGGCTGATAGGGCAACAGAAATCGGGATACTACCGTGGACCGTTCGACCGGTAATGTGTAGAGGTCACGCATCAATCCTCGCTGAACGATGCGCAATTCACAGCTGTCCTTCGGAATGACGTGCGTCGTCCCTCGGAGCTCGGAAACGTGAACGTCAAGATGATGCAGGTCGGTCGTTGCGTACACGACAAAATTCACCGGTTCGTATTCCCCGGGTGCCGCGAATCCACTGATCGACCCATTTATTGATTTGACTGCAGGAGCCGTCGATGGATCGAACGAGTCTTCCCAGAACTTCGACGTGACAAAAAACGGGTCTCTTCCGCTCGGTTGGAATTTATAACGATTCGCTTCGAGTTGTCGGCGGTACATGTCGATGCGATCCGCTGTCAGCTTCTTATGGGATGCCACCATGACCTTGTGCCCCTGCCGGGCGAACGCTCCGTCGATCACTACGGCCAGCAAATTACTTGTATCATCGCCGGCTGCCACGCATTTCAACGTGATCCGCTCGGCCTGTTCGGTCCGGACCTCCACTTCGCTCGGTGGCATCCCGTGACTCAACGAGCCCGTCTCGTACACCTGTCGGTCGTCGGCCCACAGTTGAATGGTGCAGGCGCCGGTTCCACCCGAGAGCTGGTCAATGCCGACCCTTCCCTGGAAGCGATCGAACGGCTTCAAGGAGGACAGTGTTATCTCCTGGCCCGGACGCAGCGCGATCGCAGACGGTTGTGGCTGGCCGGCAATCAGCAACGGGACCTTGATGCCACCGAGCAGCCGGCGGCTGCCGACTATCAGGTTCGTGTCGTCCCGCGAGACCATATTGGCCAGCAAACGGTAGGGTGGAGGTCCGTTTGCTTCGGCCATTGATGTGCGAACATCTGACTCGTCCATTCGCTCCTTCGAAACGCGGGCGGCAGCGAGTGTTGCGTCACAAGCTAGAAAAGTCATCGTCTCAGGAAACGTGTCGGGCATTCGTGCATCGGTGACCGTTCGGCGGCCCAGTCGCCCGTCGACGAAAATGGCCATTCGCCCGTCACCCCAGGTGCAGGCGACGTGATGCCATTCATCAACCCTCCAGTCGGAAATGTCGGCGTCGGCCCTTCTCCACTTCCAATCATCACCGTCCCCCGACGAGATGGCGATGCCCAACGGGCCGTTCGGAAGCACATTGATGTTGATGTACCCGCGCGATCCGAACGTGCAGTTGAAAAGCGAATGTTTCAGCTCATCCGATCCCGCCCAATGAGGCTTGATCCAAAACTCGATCGTACCGGCGTCAGGATGAAAGTTCCCATCGTCGCCTCGATAGCTCAGTGTTTTGCCGCCACTCAACTCAACGCCCATGCCAAAACGCGCAGGTACTCGTTCAGCAGAACTTTGACCCGTCGCCGTTCCAACGGCGTACGGTGCGTCGACGCCATGCTCAAACCGGGCAAGCAACAGAGTCTGGTCGTTGGCGACCGGTTGAGCGCACGTCGGTTGGCTGCTCCACATCAGCGCGGAGCAGAGAATCAGAGCCTCCAAGGCTGGTAGGGCGGCGTGGCGCAGCGGATGCCACGATCGGGCAGGCGCCGGTTGAGTGAGCGAACCGCTATCCTTTGGGCTGAACCGGGTCAACGCTCTTTGGGTCAATCGCACGATGCTCCTCCACAGGTTGCCGGTCACGGACTTCGAAATAATGATGAGCCGACTGACCGGATGCAAGGTCAGTGACGTGAATGGACCACGTTCCGGAACGGTCGTTTCGTGCGAGATCAAGCGGCAGAGTTACCTGGCCGTGTTGAGTTGCCCATGCTCCGGTCTGCTCGGCAAGGAGCCCTTGACTGTCCTCGATACGCACGTTCAAGGGCACGACGGCATCCACGAGTCGATGACGAGGATCGAACACCTGGATGTTCAGCTCCACGTGTTCGCCGCAGGATGCCTTGGCGGGGCCTTCCACGCTGATTGAGTCGATCGGCTGCGGCGTGACCAACAGCATACGACCCTCGCAGGGCCCCAGCGTGACCGTAAATCGGCTCGCCGTTGCCTCCTTCCATTCACAGGCCAGCGGACGGTGCGCGACGAGATCATAGACAGTGACTCGATCAGGTCGATTCAAGGTGATCACAGATCGCGTCGGTTTGCCATCCTCCATCACCAGCCCATGCTGCCCCACATAACGGCCATAGCTACGATGATCGTTGATCAGGAACAAATAATCGGCCGCACCCGCAGCCCGCCGATAGATGATGATGTCCCGGCTCGAACTATCGACCGGCAACTCGTACTTGCCGGCCAATCGTTCGCGAAGCTGGATGGCCAGTTGTTGCAGGGTCCGTTTATCCTTGTCGGCGGGCCCCGTTCGTTTGTAGGAGGTGAGTACGATATCGGGCTGAATAGCCGGGGCCGTATGCTCGTCACCGATCACAATGCCTCCGCGCCTTTGAAACTCGTGAATGCGCTTGGCCACGGACTCAAGCAGGACATCACAGTCCATCATGAAGAGTAGCTTGTACTTGTCGAGGCTCTCTTGTTGGATGGTCTCGTCGAACACAATATCCGGCTGCAGTCCGGCCCACCTGGCGACCAGGTATGCGTCTCCCATCCACTTGCCGCCCCAGCCGTAGGTTCCGCGCCGAGCGAACATCTCGGATGAAAAACTCTCGTAATAAGCTACGTCACTTTCGATGCCCGGGATGGATCGCAGCGTCGGTCCGAGTGGGCGAATGACGGTGTCGATCAGGTGTTGCAACTCGTAGCGAGTCGCTGCGTTCGTATATCGATACCCGCTCGGTCGTTCCGTTGGTACCAATGACTGCCAACCGTGGTACATGATGCCGCGAATGGGCCGCGCGATCTTTGTCCAGAACGCCTCACGCAGTTGCATGGGAGCGATCGTGATAAAGGGCGCGTCGGGTTGTTCTTTTTCCCATGTTGCACGGTAGGACGGTCCCGGTCGGTCTTTGTTCGGGATCGGAGCCGTTTGTGAACGGTACCAAATCACCTGCGTCATCTTCATGACCTGCTGATGTCGTTCGGAGCCCCTGGCCATCGCCAACAGCTCGTCCGTCGCAACACCGATGCGAATCGGGTCGGGATAACTATACGTCCACTGGGACAGTACATCGACGTCCCCCCCTGTCCCGTAAACGCTTGGCACGCGCACGGCCGGTTCGTGTCAGGTCCACATGTCGGGGCGCTGCATCTCCCGTCGTCCGGTCTGTAGACATGCCGTCACCGAGTGA
>CAYNDU010000139.1:0-11201 GCA_964395615.1 uncultured Pirellulaceae bacterium
CAGGCGCGTTTTTCCAGGGGAACCTCGTGCGTGAACGGAATTGGACCGTGAAGAACTACGAGGCGAGTGTCGGCGATGCGATCGCGGGCGTGTGCGTGTTGACCGGGGTGAGCCTGATTATCATGATTACTGCCGGCACCGTGATTCGCGGCCAACCTGCCACCGATATCGGCACCTTGGCCCAGGCACTTCGTCCCCTGCTTGGTACGACCGCCTATTGGGTCTTTTGTATCGGGCTGCTGGCCGTTGCCATGAACCCCTTTCTGATCAACGCCATGATTGGCGGAACGATGCTGGCCGACGGAATGGGTCTGCCCGCTCGCATGAAAGATCGTTGGCCACGACGAATGACCGTGCTGGTCATGATGGTCGGCATGGTCGTGGCACTCATCGCGCTGAGGTCGGGCGAAAAGCCCATTCAATTGATCATCTTCGGCCAGGCCCTGACCGTCTTGGGCAACCCGTTGATGGCGATCACCATGCTCTGGCTGGCCAATCGACGCGACGTGATGGGCGACCGCCGCAACGGGATCCTGGCGAATAGCCTGGGAGTTCTCGGCCTACTGGTCGTTCTGGCTATGGCCGTTCGCGTCGCCTGGCTCATCGTGCTGAAAATGACCTAAGGAAGCAGTAGCGGAATCGCCAAAGAGAACCTCGAGCTTCGGGCGTTTTCCGCCGCGGGTGTTCCCCTGCAGTCGCTCCTTGGGCTAGAATCAGGGTCAGGTCGCGGCTAGGCCAGGCGTTCGAGGTTGCGGCCCCCCGCCTGCCCGAGCCCGCTCAGAACAACCCGCCGAGGCGAGAAACCGATGATTCGACACCAATCACCGGGAACGCATGACAGCGCATGCGGTAAGACCCGGAACCATTTCTTGCTGTCGCTTCCTGCGATTTTGCTCCTTGCCGTCAATGTCCAGGGAGAAGAGCCGGTCAGACCAGGATTGGAGGTCTACCAGCGTCTCTGTGCTCGATGTCATGGCGAGCAGGGCGAGGGCGTGAAGGACGAATGCGAGGACCCCTTGCGCGGCGCTCACTCGATCGACGAGTTGGCTCAGATTATTGACGAAACAATGCCGGAGGACGATCCGGAAAAGTGCCAGGGCAAGGTGGCCCGACAGGTCGCCGCCTACATCCACAGTGCTTTCTATACGAAAGAGTCGCGTGGCGAGGGCAACGTGCCACGGATTGCCCTGAGTCGTCTGACGGTGCGCCAATACGAGCAGTCAATGGCGGACCTGATGGCGACGTTTTGGGGAGAGGGTTCGCCGAACGGAACTCGAGGCCTTAAGGCAACGTATTACAATGATCGCGGTTTTCGACGAGAGAAAAAGGTGTTGGACCGCGTCGACGACGAGATTGACTTCAATTTTGGTGAAGAAAGCCCGCTCAAGGAAAAGATCGGTAAGGAAGCGTTTGCAATTCAGTGGATCGGTTCGATCGTTGCCGAGGACACGGGCGACTACGAGTTCACGCTGACGACGGAAAACGGAGCGCGACTCTGGGTCAATGACGGCGAGGAAGCGTTGATCGACGCGTGGGTGCAGTCGGGAGACGAGACCGAGCATCGGGCGACCGTTCGCCTATTGGGCGGGCGCATCTACCATCTGCGGCTGGATTACTTCAAATTCAAGCAGAAATCCGCATCAGTGCGACTCGAGTGGCAACCGCCACATCGGGCGCGCGCCGTGGTTCCTGCCCGCAACCTGTCACAGGCTCGAGCCCCCCGCGTGTTCGTCGTCACGACCCCTTTCCCACCCGATGACAGCAGTGTTGGTTATGAGCGGGGCACGTATGTCTCAGAAGCCTGGGACCAGGCGACCGTTTATGCTGCACTGGAAGCTGCCGACCTTGTCGCCGCGAACTTGGAAAGCCTGGCAGGTCTCCGGCCGGCCGCCGCCGATCGACGGGAAAAGGTGAAGGCGTTTTGTTATCGATTCGTTGAAAGAGCATTTCGCCGCCCGCTGACACCCGAACAAAAAGTGGCATATGTCGACGATATGTTTGAGCAGTCGGAGGATATCGAATCGGCGGTCAAGAAGACGATTTTGCGAGTGCTCCAATCGCCCAGTTTTCTCTACGTCGGAATCGCCTCCGAGCAATTGGACGGCTATCACGTTGCCGAGCGGCTTGCGTTCGGACTCTGGGATTCGCTTCCTGACCGGCCGCTGTTGCAAGCTGCCGCCGCCGGCCGACTGAACTCCGCCGAGCAGGTGGCTGCTCAGGCCGAACGCATGTTGGCCAACGCAAGAACGAGGGCCAAGACGCGCGTTTTCTTCCAAAAATGGTTGAAGTACGATCGAGCGGATGACCTGTCGAAGGATAAGAAGAAATATCCGGACTTTTCGAGCGCGTTAACGTCCGATTTACGCACGTCGCTTGACTTGTTCCTGGACGATGTGATCTGGAGTGAGTCGTCCGATTTCCGGCAATTATTGCTGGCCGATTATATGTACGTGAATCATCGGCTGGCCGAGTATTATGGCTGCACGTCCGATGACCGTCGGTTGACCGAAGACCGTTTCGACCGCGTCCCCTGCGATCCGAAGCAACGGGCAGGTGTGTTGACGCATCCGTTTCTGATGGCAGCTTTTGCGTATCACAAAACCAGTTCGCCCATCCATCGCGGGGTATTCATCGTGCGCAGCCTGGTTGGCCGGTCGTTGAAGCCTCCCCCGATCGCCGTCGCTCCGCTCGATCCGGGTGCCCAGCCCAACCTGACCACGCGCGAGCGCGTTGCGTTGCAAACCAAGGCGACCGCTTGCCAGACGTGTCACAGCCTGATCAACCCACTTGGCTTCACCCTGGAGCATTATGACGCAGTGGGCCGGTTTCGGACGGTCGAGGGAAAGAACGCGGTCGATGCATCGGGATCGTACAAATCACTTTCGGGTGAAACGGCTGAATTCAAAGGTGCGCGTGACCTGGCGATGTTTCTGGCGAACAGCCCGGAAGTTCATCGAAGCATCGTCGAGCAGCTGTTTCACTACGTGGTCAAACAGCCGGTGGTCGCCTTTGGCCCATCACAGCTGGACGAGTTGTGCGACTCGTTCCGCCGTTCAAAGTTCAGCATCAAACAACTACTTGTCGAGATTCTCAAGCGCTCAGCATTGCGGGTCGGACCGTCGGAATCGGAGGATGTAACATGAGCAGGAAAGAAAACAGTCGACGTCAGTTCATTCGTCGCATCGGTTTGAGCAGTGCGGCCATCCCTTTTGTCTGGAATCTGCCCAGCCTGGGATTTGCGCAGTCAACCGTGCCGAAACAGCGTTTGGTGATCGTCTTCAGTCCAGACGGCGTCGTACCGCCGGCATTTTGGCCAAAGGAGTACGGTGACCAGTTCGAGCTTCCCGAGATTCTCGCACCGCTCGAACCGTTCAAAGACAGACTGCTCACGCTGCATGGGCTATCGAATCGCGTGCGCGGGGACGGCGACAGTCACATGCGGGGGATGAGTTGTCTGTTGACAGGAATCGAGTTGTTTCCGGGAAATATTCAGGGTGGGTCGCACACGCCGGCCGGCTGGGCCAGCGGCATCTCGATCGATCAGGAAATCAAGAGTTTTCTGCAGAACGAACCTCGGTCCAAGACTCGGTTCGGCTCCTTGGAGTTTGGAGTTGTTGTTCCTCATCGAGCCGACCCGTGGACTCGCATGGTCTACGGCGGGCCAAACAAACCGATCGTTCCGATCGATGATCCGTACCAGATGTTTCGGAAGATGTACGGCCAGGTGAAGGATCAAGAACTGTTAACGAGCGTTCTCGATGATGTGCGAGACGATCTGAAGAAAGTCGAATCGCTGGTCAGTGCCGAGGATCGTCACCTGTTGCAGGAACACGAGGGGCTCGTAAGAAAGATGGAGAAGGAGCTGCAGGCAACTCCTCGCTCCAAAAACGTCGTACCGCCTGACCTTCCAGCCGATGTTAAAAACACGAACGACAATATTCCCACACTCAGCCAGATGCAAGTCGATCTGATGGTCAATGCTTTCGTGAGCGATTCCGCTCGAGTTGCCACTCTGCAATATACGAACTCGGTCGGCCAGGCTCGCATGCGATGGATTGGCGTCGACGAGAGCCAGCACGAGCTGTCCCATCATCCAGACAGCAAGAAAGAATCTCAGGAGAAACTGGTCAAGATCAACCGGTGGTATTGTGAGCAAGTTGCCCAATTGTGCGTGAAGCTGCAAGAGACGCGTGAGCCGGGAGGCGAGGGCAGTCTGCTAGATAACACGCTTGTCATTTGGACGAACGAGTTGGGTAAAGGAAACTCTCATACGCTCGACAACATCCCGTTCATCCTGATCGGTGGAGGGTTCGGTTTCCGGATGGGCCGGTCCTTGAAGTTCGAAAAGACGCCCCACAACCGTTTGTTGTTGTCGTTGGCACACGCCATGGGCCACCGCCTCGAAACGTTTGGCAAACCGGAACTCTGTTCCGGGGGTGTGTTGGGGGAATTAGGCTAGTGAGTCAGAAGAACGATCCGGTGCGATGTGACTGGGCGCTCGGCGTCAACAAACGGTACCTCGATTATCACGACCAGGAATGGGGTGTCCCCGTGCACGACGACGTGCGCCAATTCGAGTTCCTGGTCCTCGAGAGTGCTCAGGCCGGCCTGAGCTGGTCAACCGTGCTCAATAAACGCGATGGATATCGTCGTGCTTTTGCTCAATTCGACCCGAAAAAGGTGGCCCGTTTTACTTCCCAACGGATTGAAAAACTGATCGCCAATCCACAGATCATTCGAAATCGCCAGAAGATCAACGCCGCCGTGAAGAATGCCAGGGCCTTTCTGGCCGTGCAGGAAGAATTCGACTCGTTCTCGAACTATATCTGGCAATTCGTCGATGGCCGACCGATCCAGAACCGGTGGAAAACGATGAGCCAGGTGCCGGCGACTTCCGCTGAGTCGGACGCGTTGAGCAAAGAAATGAAGCAGCGTGGTTTCTCGTTTGTCGGTTCCACGATCATGTACGCTCACATGCAGGCCGTCGGAATGGTGAACGATCACCTGACGACCTGCTTTCGTCACCAGCCCTGCCGTCGGTTGGGCCGAAACGGCTGACCCCCATCCCTTGCAGGCTCGCGCGTCGTCTGACGATGTGCATCTCTGACAAATCTGTCGGATTCGTTGAAGCTCGCGGCCCCGGTTGTGCCGATAAAAAGGGTGAAGCCGATTAGCTGGGGGGGGCCCGGCACACTCGACAGGTCGGCATGAGTGAGTCGGGTTTCATTCGGGGGGAGTACGGTGCGAATTCGATCCTATCTGCTGGCTGTTCTTCTTGGGCTGTTGATCGCGGCAAATGGAGCGGCTCAGGGTATCATGCTGTCGGCTCTGGGGCCCGTGAATCGCTCAATGGGCGGCGCGTCGACGGCGGCGCCGTTGGAGGCCATTGGTGCTCTGTACTGGAATCCGGCGACGATCAGCGCCTTGCCTACCTCGCAATTGGGGTTTGGTTTTGAACTGATGCTGGCCGATCTGCAAATCGACTCGTCCGTGGCAGGTCTCGGTGCGGGCACAACGAGTGCCGAGCCGGGGGTTACACCGGTTCCCGAAATTGGCTGGGTCCATCACGTCGAGGACAGCTGCCTGACCTACGGGTTGGGGCTCTACGCCGTGGCCGGATTTCGGACGAACTATCCGTCGAGTCTGACGAACCCGGCGCTCACGCCGCAGTCCAATGCGCCGGGCGCTCCCGGTGGATTCGGCCGGATCAGCACGCACGCCCAGTACCTGCAGATGGCTCCGACCTTGTCCATTGCGTTAACCGATCAGCTTTCCATCGGCGGCGGACCGACCGTTACCATGGCCGATGTAACCATCGATCCGTTCGTGTTTTCCGCGCCGGACGACGCCGATGGATCCGGTGCCGCTCGATATCCGTCAGGAAATGGGACTCGCAACCACTGGGGTGGCGGCGCTCAACTGGGTGTCTACTACATCCCGAACGCCGACTGGCATTTAGGAGCGTCGATCAAGAGCCCGCAGTGGATGGAGACGATGAGATACCATTCGACCGACGAGGTTGGTCGGCCGCGCGTCGTTCGGACGGATATCGACCTGCCGATGATCATCTCGTTGGGAGCCGCCTATTCGGGTCTGCCCGAGACGGTCTTCGCACTCGACGTTCGGTACTTCGACTATCGCAATACGGACGGATTAGGTGACCAGGGCTTTAATCGAGATGGATCACTGCGCGGGTTGGACTGGAGCAGCGTGGTGGCCGTGGCGGCCGGAGTGCAGCACAGCCTGAACGATTGCCTTCAGGTGAGAATGGGGTACACGTTCAATCAGAGCCCGATTCGCAACAGTGAAGCGTCGCTGAACCTGGGAGCACCTCTATTCTATCAGCACGAACTGCATACGGGCGGTTCCGTGCAATTGAGCGACAACGTCTGGCTGAATGCAGCCTATTCTTACTACTTCGAATCGGACGTCACCGGCCCGATTCTAACGCCACTGGGTGCTGTTCCCGGCTCGTCGGTGACGAGTCGCGCATCGGCCCACTTCGCCAGTCTCGGTGTGAGCGTTCTCTACTGACGGCGGCGACATCTTCGGCGACCTGCGATGCCGACCCACTGTTCCGAGGCGGCGTCGTGCCAGTGCGCCGACACCGCGTGTGTTTTCTCGCCAGTACCCGGCGTTCGGCCAACCAGATCGGTATCTTCGTGCGACCACAGCTAGTGGAATGGCGCTCGGAAATGGCGCACAATGAGAAGGCAAGGCGTTGGCCGATGGCCAACGGTAACGACCGCCTCGAGTTTCTACTGCCAGGAGACTTCTCATGCGCCGGTACCTCCGTTGGTTCACTGCTTTTTTGATCGCGTTATCTGCCGGTCGTCCGCTTTGCGGCGCTCAGCTCGATCGACCACCTGGTTCGTCTCTTGAAGAAGCTCTTAGCGTGGCCGGAATTGGACGAGGTGTGGCCGTCGTGTTGAAAGCGCCGGGTCGGGCGGACCTCTCGGCCATCGTCGCAAGTTCCATGGATTTCGTTCATGTATGGGACCCGGACATGGCGGCGGTCGAACGCGCACGCGAGATCGCTCGGAAGGATGCATCGTACGGTCGCAGTCTGATTATCGAGCGAGGCGACTGGTCGCACCTGCCGTACGCGAACCGAATGATTGACGTCATGATTGCGCCCGGCCTGACGATAGACGAACTCAAAAGCGTCTCGCGCGCCGAGCTAGTGCGTGTGTTGCGACCGGGTGGTTGCGCTGTCTTGGGCGGGGCGGTCGGGGAAGCGAAGGCAGACTCTCTGTCGCCGCAGCAACTGAGCAAATGGTGGTCCGATTTCGGTGGAGCTTCTTCCGAAGTGACGGCGGGCGCGTCCGGTACTTGGATCCGCATCGTGGCAGATCCGCGTGAAGGGGTTGATCAGTGGAGTCACTGGGAGCATGGCCCGGATAATAACCCCGTCTCGCATGACACTCAGATCAAGGCGCCCTACCACACGCAATGGGTAGAACGGCCGATATACATCACGATGCCGGCCATTACGACTTCGGCCGGCGGTCGGCTGTTTCTGGCGATGGGCCATATCGCTCATCACCGGCGCGAAGAGCCGTGGCTTAACACGTTACTGGCGCGGAATGCCTACAACGGCACGATCCTGTGGCAGCGCAAGTTGCCGGCCGGGTACCTCGTTCATCGGTCGGCATTTATTGCTACCGAGGATGCCTTCTACATGATTTCGGAAGACGGTACCTCCTGCCTGGTGCTGGACCCGGAAACGGGTCTCGAGAAGCGACGGATCGAGATCCCGGACATTCGCGGCGAGCGTTGGAAGTGGATGGTCTTGAAGAACGGCGTCATGTACGTGATGGCCGGACGACAGGCGGACGACGTGGAGACGACCGTCGTTCGCAGTAAATTGACGCATTGGAGCTGGGGTGAACTGAGTCGAGGGTATTACGCCAGGCGGGTGCCGTGGGGCTTTGGTGACGTGATCACCGCCTTCGATTTGGAGGATAATAAGACGCTCTGGACGCACCGCGAGCCTACGCCCATCGATTCGCGGGCCATGGTGATGGGTGGCGATCGCTTGTTCTACTACGCACCGGACACTCGTCTCGGATGTCTCGATGCCGGCTCAGGAAGCCAGCTCTGGGCGAACGACGACCCGCGATTGAGAGAGCTGATCGAAGAGGCAGGTCGGGGGCTCACGTCGACTCCCGGATTTCGTTCTTCCTGCTTCAGCCTGTTTACTCCTCAGGCCGTTGTTTTTCAGGCGCAAACGCGAATGAATGTTGTCGCCGTATCGCCCGAAGATGGCAAACTTCTCTGGCACCGAGAGAAAACGACGAACAACCCGAACATGCTCTACACCGACGAACTGTTGTACGTCGGGATCGGAAAGCAGGGAAACACTCTGGCGGTGAAACCGCTCACCGGCGAGACGGTCAAGGACCTGGGGTTCAAGAAACGATCGTGCGCCCGACTGACCGCTACCCCCGATTCGTTCTTCTGCCGCGGCTTTCCGGAGGGACTGACCCGATTTGATCGAAAGAGCGGCCAGGTGCAGTTTAACGGCGCCTTTCGACCCGCCTGTAACGACGGTGTCATGGCCGCCAACGGAATGCTCTACCTGGGACCCTGGCCCTGCGATTGCAATCTCTCCATGATGGGGCGCGTGGCCCTGATTTCGGCAGACCAGGTAAGTCATGACAAGACCTGGGCCGATACGCTGAGGTTGACAAAGGGTGAGAAGCCGCAGGCGGGGTCGGAGATTCTGGACGTGAGCGACTCGGACTGGGCGACCTATCGAGCGAACCCGCAACGATCGGCATCCACAAAGGCGGACATTCCGAATCAACTGGTCCAGCTGTGGCATTACCGACCGCCGGCAACTGGGAAAGTGTCCGCACCGACGACGGCCGGAGGAATGGTGTTTGTCGGCAATCAGGATGGTCGGGTGATCGCTCTGGACGCTCAGACCGGGAGGAATAAATGGTCCTTTGCGACGGCGGGTCCGGTTGAGCAACCTCCCACACTGGCAGACGGCAGAGCGCTGGTTGGGAGCGGGGACGGAGCCGTCTATGCCCTGGACGCCGGGAGCGGTCGCCTGATCTGGCGTTATCGAGTGGCGCCCATGGATCGCCGAATGATGGTCTACGGTCGACTCTGTTCAACCTGGCCGGTCAATAGTGGCGTATTGGTTCATGACGGTGTGGCGTACGCGTCTGCGGGAATTGTCGATTACGACCAGACGCACGTCGCCGCCCTCGACGTGAAAACCGGGAAACCTCGTTGGATCAATTCGGAAACGGGACACCTCGATCCGGTCCTGCGCAAGGGCGTGTCTGCTCAGGGGATTCTCACGATCTCCGGTGATCGGATCTGGATGGCAGGTGGCAATGTCGTGTCACCGGCTGCATTCGATCTGACCGATGGCTCATATCTTTCCGGATCGCCCGGCAACGGCGCACCGCAGTCCAATCGGGGCGAAGAAGTCGCCGTGCTAAACAACTCGTTTGTCCTGCAGGGAGGACGTCTTCGGTATTCGGCCGATCGTAATGTCGTCAACCCGGGAGCATTTGTGGCAAGAAGGGTCCGTGAGGGCGCCCGGCTTGGACCTCCCATGCCTATCTGCAGCGGCAAGATCGCACCCGCCTGGGACGATCGCTCGTTCACCGTCGTGCTCGGTGTCGACCGCCCGCCCAGTTGTCTGGCTGTCGCCGGTCTGAATACGTACCTGAATGGAGGTGATCCCAAATCACCACCGCCCGGAAAATGGACGGCCATGGGACTTCGAGGAAGTGACACGGTTTCACTGGCTCTTGCCAACAACGCGGTTGTCGCCGTCTGTTCCACGCCGCGACCTCGACAACGACGAAGTAATTGGAGACTCGTCCTGATCCGGCGGGATACCGGGCAGTTGCGTGGCCAGTTTCCGTTGCCCTCGGAAGCGCTGCCCGGTGCACTGGCCATCGACAGGGAAGGCCGGGTCCTCGTTGTCCTTCAGGACGGTGGAATTGTCTGCTACGGCGCTCGACGCCCCAGCGCTCAGAGGTCATCATGACCGATGCCGGCCGACCGCGGTACGATCCGCAACGTAGTTACCAGTGGAACTACGACCATGCGCCGGAGGCACCGGAGAATGTCGACGCCCGGCCCATTCCCGGAACCTGGGATTTCTGTGGACTGCCGATCGCTTCGCCGTTGGGAATCCCGGCCGGACCCCTGCTGAATGGAAAATGGTGTCTCTACTATGCGGCGCTCGGGTTCGATGTCTTGACATACAAGACGGTGCGCAGCACGACTCGAGAATGTTATCCGTTACCCAATTTGCAACCGGTCGACTGTGATCCGCTGCAGGGCGGAGAGCACGACTTGCCTGCCGCCGAAATAATGCGGGGGAGTTGGGCCGTTTCGTACGGCATGCCCTCGGCACCACCCGAGGTCTGGAGACGGGATGTCGAGCGTACGCGCAAGAAACTGCCGTCAGGGAAACTGCTGAGTGTGTCAGTGGTTGGCACGGTGAGGGAAGGGTGGACGTTGGAGCAGTTGGCCCAGGACTACGCCTGTTGCGCCGATTGGGCTCGACAGGCTGGTGCCGACTGTATTGAAATGAACTTCTCGTGTCCCAATGTCGACACTTGCGACGGGCAGCTGTTTCAAAACCCGGATTCGGCCGCCTTCGTTGCGCAGCGCGTGCGGGATGCGATCGGCCGGACACCACTGATCGCCAAGGTGGGGCGATTGGTTGATGCAACGGACGCTGCTCGGCTGGTCGGCGCGCTGGCTCCAGTCGTCGACGCACTGGCCATGACGAACAGCATCGCGGCTACGGTCCTTGACGCTCGCGGCAAGTTGATGTTTGAAGGCCAGCCGAGGGGTATCTGCGGGGCTGCGACTCGAGACGCATCGATTGCTCAAACCGAGGCCGTGTGCCATCTGATCCAATCACAGGACGTGTCACTCAAGCTGATTGGCGTAGGCGGGATCTTCCATGCCGAGGACGCGCACCGTTATCTGCAAGCGGGTGCACATGCCGTGCAACTCGCTACCGCGCCCATGTTGCAGCCCGGTGTCGGCCTGGATATTCGCCGCCAATGGCGTGAGGGGCTCGAAGAGCCCTTCAGCGGCAATTAGCAATCCCGGATTTGGGTGCCGGTGGGGACCGATCACTCTCCACCATTGTCGAATACAAGTTCATCAATGGACGATCACCTTGGCCAATGATTGGGACATCGTTCTGTCTTCTT
>CAYNDU010000140.1:0-11185 GCA_964395615.1 uncultured Pirellulaceae bacterium
GAACGTCAAGATCGAGCTGAATACGTCCACCTAAAAAAAGTCCGTTCCTGCACCCTACCGCCGGTTGCGCCGGGCATTCGCCCGGGTCGTCATGATCGTCACATTCGCTCGACAGAGGGGAAGTGTCACGATACGAACCCTTGGTCGTGATCGCTGGGCCGTAACGCCCTGAAGTCGAGTCGAGCGGCGAGCATTTTGCCGGAGAGTGAGATATTCTTGTCCGTCGACTCGCGGAATCACGGTCACTGCGTCTGAGATGAACGGCCCGCGAGATGGACGCCGCATGGCCTATTGCAGGCGTTGTGGGTGGCCGCCAGCCATACGCCGCAAGGGGTTCGGTTGGCCGTAGGTCGATCAGTGATGTCGCGAGTGAGGGGCATGGTGGGACGAAAACGATGGATGCCGAGAACGTGAACGGTGTGGACTTTTCCGGTTGCCGCATTCTGGTGGCCGACTCGAATCGCATGTCACGTCGAATCGTCATTCGCGCGTTGTCCGATGCGCGGATGGGGCAGGTCATTGAAGTGGCTGACGGCCTGCGCGCCTGGATGGAATTAGAACAACAGGTGTTTCACCTGGTTCTGGCCGAGTCGTATTTGGAAAAGATCGACGGGCTGGAATTGGCAGATCGGCTACGGCGGGCCGGGGCTCGAACCCCCGTAATCATGATGACTCGCGAGGCGAACCGTGAGCAGGTAGTGCGAGCAATGAAAGCGGGTGTCGTCGATTACCTGATCAAGCCGTTCGAATCGGACCGTCTGATCGAGAAGGTCAAGCGGCACTTGTCCCCGGTCGGGTGTCAAGAACGGCCGGCATCCGTTCGCTGACGCGTCCCGAATCCGTGCGACGTCTCTCCGGCGGACCTTGCCACAGGCGCCCCTCTCTTCGCCGACAAGGCAGTTTTCCAGCTGAGCCCTCGAAGCCTTCCGCGTTGTGCCTCTAACGCGAACCAAGGCGTCCCAATCGGAATCCCGGATGTTGCCGTGGGACGTCCGGACGGAGTAGACTTTGGGCAGGCTCTGATAATCCACTCGCGGCGGTTCCTTTGGGGACGATGGTGATGAATGTGAATCGAACGATAATCTGGAGCGTGTTTTTGACAGCGACGCTCGGATCCTGGGCCCACGTGGAGGCTCAGAACGGATCGGCGGCGCCGCCCACGATCGACCACGTCTTGCGCGTTGAGCATGCTGCGGTCGTATCGGTATCGGCGCCCGCCAGTCGGACGGGTCGGGACATTTTGCAGCGTGGCGGCAATGCGGTGGACGCCGCGGTGGCGACGGCCTTCGCACTGGCGGTAACGTACCCGCCGGCAGGTAACATCGGGGGCGGAGGTTTCATGATGGTCCTACCCGGACCTCATCAACAGCCCGTGTGCGTTGATTATCGCGAGACGGCTCCGCATGCGGCTCGGGCCACAACGTTCACACTCGAGGATAGTCATCTTGACGCTCGGATGGTGGGAGTCCCAGGTACGGTGCGTGGCCTGGAGCTGGCACACCGACGATACGGGAAACTGTCGTGGCGAGAACTCGTGGCGCCGGCGATCCACCTGGCACGTGACGGATTCGAGATGGATGCCTACGTCGCACGTTCCCTGAACGCGATTCGGAAAGACGATCGCAGTCGCGACTACGCCGAATTGCAGCGTGTCTATTCGCCGGCGGTGGGCGACCGTTGGCATGCGGGCGACCGATTGGTCCAACTCGATCTTGCCGAGACTTTGAAGCTGATCGCCGAACAAGGCGGTGTCGGATTCTATGAGGGGCCCACGGCGTTGGCGATCGCGAGGGAAATGGCGATTCGCGGCGGCCTCATCACCGCAGAGGACCTGAAGGCCTACACGGCCAAACTTCGGAAGCCAGTACACGGGACATATCGCGGCGCCGATATCTATGGGCCACCCCCGCCGAGTTCCGGTGGAGTGGCATTGGTGGAAATGTTGAACTTGCTTGAGCCATTCGAGCTCTCAAAGTCAGACCACTTTTCTACGCGGTCGGTGCACCTGATGATCGAATCGATGCGACGGGCATATGCGGATCGAGCCCGATACCTGGGCGACACGGACTTTGTCGAGATTCCATCCCACCTTACTTCAAAGGATTACGCAAGGCGACTGGCAGCTTCCATCAACCTGAAACGAGCCACACCGAGCGAAAGCCTGGCTCCCGAGATCCAGCTGGCCGGAGAAGGGGAAAGCACAACCCATTTCTCGGTTGTGGATGCAAACGGAATGGCTGTCTCAAACACCTACACGTTGGAGCAGAGTTACGGATCCCGTATTGTCGTCAAGGGATGTGGGTTCTTGCTAAACAACGAAATGGGCGACTTCAACCGGGTTGCCGGGCATACGGACCGAGAGGGGCGGATCGGAACGGAAGCGAATCTGATCGCGCCGGGAAAGCGCATGCTCAGTTCACAAACGCCCGTGTTAGTGACACGAAATGGACACATCGTCTTGATCACCGGGAGTCCGGGCGGTCGTACAATCATCAATACCGTGCTTTGCGTGGTGCTGAACGTGCTGGAATACGGCATGGACTTGCCGGCCGCTGTTGCGGCTCCGCGTCTTCATCACGGCTGGTTTCCCGACACGGTGAGATTCGAGAAAGTTGAGAGTGCCGCGCAGTCGAACCTGACTGACCGGCTCCGGGAAATGGGCCATGTGATCGCCAGGACCGTTTCGGTTCAAGGGGATGCTCATTCGATTCACGTCGACCTCGAATCCGGACAAATCACGGCCGTGGCCGACGATCGACTCAGCGGGTGCGCAGCCGGTTTCTGAGCGGTGATTCGTACCTTGCGTTTTCAACGAGGACGTCAACATGCGCTGGACTTTGGTGAAACGTCGGTTTTGCAACGATTCTCGACCCCGAACCGCAACGGTCTTGGGGCCGCTTTTGGTTCGAGGCGCCGGAACAGGCGATACGTTCTTGTACCTCGGAATGCTCGCAGTTATTGCCTCGCTGCCGTTAGTTTTCGGGGCGGGCGCGATGGCGGTGGAAGCGACGGATCGCTCGATCAACCTTGACGCCGGAATGCGAGACCGCTGCTTGCGGATCTTACGCGAGGCGGCCGGCGGTGAGGACTTCTGGCCGGCGATGCATGCGAGTGAAGCGTTAACGTTGGCGGGACGAGATGACGAAGTGCGGAGGCTGATACGGTCGCGCCTGACCGAGGAACATGACGCTCAACATCGTTGCGGGCTGGCTCGAGAATTGGTTCGCGCCGGTGACCGGTCGATGGCTCACCTCTTGTTCGAGATTCTCGACGACGACGACCCTTATGCTCATGGACACGCCTGCGAAAGCCTCTATAAGGTATGGGAGATTGGCAGCGGGGCAGCATTGAGGCGTGCGATGGAGGACCCCGAGTCACCTCGCGTGGCACTGATGGCGGCTGCCGCTCTGGCGCGATGGGGCAATCCCGAGGCCCTTGTGTTGATTCGTCGCGAGTTGGGCAGCCCTGATCCGGAACTGGCTCGCGTGGCGGCCTGGATCCTGGCGCGCGTCGGTGAAGCTCAGGATCTGCCCTCATTGCGCCGTGCGCGGTCCCGATTCAACGACGCTTTGACGTTGGCCTATTTCGACAACAGCCTGGCGATGTTGGGGGACTCGGAGGGCAAGAAACACTTGTTGGAAAACTTGAAAAGCCGCGACGCTCCAATTCGAACGTATGCCGCAACGTTCGCGGGAGAAGCGAGAGTATTTGAGGCGGCGTCACGGCTCTTACCATTGCTCGACGATGACGCGGTTGATGTGCGGGTCCGAGCCGCACAGGCGCTGCTCATGATGAGCTCGCCCGCCCCCGGAGACCGACGCGAAGAAATCGTGCGTGACGTGTTTCCTGCCACGGACACGCATCCACGTTATAGTGAAGGGTCGATTGTGGCGAGGCGCGACGGGTCGTTGTTGTACGCGGTTACGGAGTTCGCGGCGAGCGCATCAGATTTTGCCACGGCTCGTATCGTCGCCCGGACGTCGAGCGATGCCGGACGGACCTGGAGTGAAACCTCGACCCTTCAGGAAAATGTGGGTAGACAAAACACGATGTCGGTGTCGTTTTGCCGATTGGGGCCTCCCGAAGCGCCGGGATCTCCGTTGGCGATGTTCTACCTTGTCAAGAACGGCTACAACGATCTGCACGTGTGGATCAGGACTTCGGACGACGATGAAAAAGCCTTCGGTCGACCGGTTCGCGCCACGATGGCGGCCGGTTACCACGTCATGAATAATGACCGAGTGACTCGACTCGATTCGGGGCGTCTGGTCCTGCCGATCTCATCGACGGCCGATGTTCGAACCGATAACCACTTCAGGTCCCATTGCCTGCTTTCGGATGATCAAGGGCGAACGTGGACGAGAAGCCGAGGAACCGTCGATTACGGACGGAGAGGTGCGATGGAACCGGAAGTGCTCGAGCTTGACGATGGCCGTCTGCTGATGACGCTTCGAACTCAGCTCGGTCATATCGCGGCAAGCTACTCGGGCGATCAGGGAGATTCATGGCAGCCTGCGGTTGACTGGGGCGTCAGAGCTCCCGAGTCGCCCGCCACCGTGCGTCGCATTCCGTCCACTGGCGATCTGCTACTGGTTTGGAACGACACCTTTGAGGCCGGCGCGGATCACGGAGGCCGCCGTAACCCGCTAACGCTCGCCGTCAGTCGGGACGAGGGGAAGACGTGGAACCAGGTACGGAATATCGAAGCGGAGAAGGGGCATTCGTATGCCTATGCAAGCCTGATGTTCCACGAGGGTCGAGTCCTGATGAGCTATTATGTTCGCGACGATGGATCCGGCAGAATCTCGAACCGATTTCGGTCGATTCCAATCCGCAGGCTCTACACTGAATGGGCGGCGCACTGAGTCCGAGATGTTACAATCACGACCGGTCGACCGACGGGAGAACTGATTCTTCGGCGCCAATGGATCTATTAAGGAGACTCAACGACGTGGCAATTCAACGGTATCGAGTCAAGTGCCTGGCGTTCGGCGGGCTGTTGCTGAGCTTAATGACGGGAACTCCCTTAGTGGCTCGCGGTGCGAGCGCGTACCGTCCGGAGGTTGGTCGGCAACACGCCGATTTCGTGCTACCCCGTCTTGGCGATCGCCGGCCCATGTCGCTGGGTCAGTTTCGGGGAAAGAGAGTCTTACTGGTACACTTCGCTTCGTGGTGAGCCGGTTGTCGCCGTCATGTGCCGGTCTGGTACAAAAAAGTCAAAAAGTGGGTCGATTCGGGCGACTTGGTGATGCTGGGCATCACTCAGGAACAGCACCCGGATCGCTGCAGGCTATTTGCCCAGTGGCAGGAATTCGATTGGCCGATTCTTCACGACCCGATCAACTCCATTGGAATCCAAGTTGTACCGGTCGTGATCGCGATCGACGAATGGGGGGTTGTCCGAAACACTCGACCACGACCCGATACGTTCGAAGCAGATTTCATGGGCAAGAAGTTTGAGAAGCCGGAAGGGTTGCGTCCGGCCGAGGAAGCGTCCGTGCCTGATCTGTCACTGCTTCGCCGGGCGAGTGGCTCGAGTTGGCAGGCAGAGCTGGCGTACGCAGACGCTTGCCTGTTGTGGAATGCTCGGAAGCAGATTGACGAAGCCGCCGACCATTATCGCCTGGCAACCGAAGATGGGACGATCCCTGCAGAGGACCGAGGGACCGCCCTCTTTCGATTGGGCGTCGCCGAACTGATGCGTTTTGAATCGCCGGGCCGTCAGCCGGGCGATTTCCAGGCGGCGGTAAACCACTGGCAACAGGCCTTGGACGCCAATCCAAATCACTACATTCGGAGGCGACGGATACAACAATACGGACCACGGCTTGTCAAGCCGTACCCGTTCTACGATTGGGTCGAGCAGGCGCAAGCGGACGTGCGTGGGCGCGGCCGGCTCCCGGTGGAATTGGCCTCTCGCCTGTCCGGCGCCGAAATCGCTCGACCTCGCCGTGAGTTTCCAGCAGCGGCAACCCAGGAAAAGAACCCGGACCCTCGAGGGCGGATCGCGCGTGATGCGGGCCATCTGGTGCGGGTCGAATCGGCCACGGCTCCCGCGCGCGTTCTTCCCGGCGGCGTGGTACGAGTCCATGTGATGATGCGTCCGGCTGCCGATCGCTCGGCATGTTGGAACAACGAGGCCGGTCGCCTGACTCTCTGGGTGGATGCACCTGGCGGCTGGCAAGCGGAACGAAGGCTATGGGAATCGGACCAGCCGAAAGAACCTGAGTCGACCGAAATGCGACGCATCGAATTCGAACTTCGATTGCCTAAGGACGCTTCGCCGGGACGCCACGAGATTCGGTGTTATGCTCTTTACTACGTGTGCGAACATGCGGGTGGACAATGCCTGTACCAGCGTCAAGACATTCGGGTGACGTTGCAAGTGGATGCACCGAGCGGCGAGGCTGGCGGCCGATAGGGCGGTTCAGTTCGATCGGCTGACCAACAGGTCATCGATCAGCCTCATGCCGTCACGCGTCCGATCCATCGATATGGCCACCATCGCTTCTCCCGCCTGCCGATGGAGAATCCGCATACTGCGCATTTCGACGCCTCCCTCCCGAAGGCGCCGAGTCACCTGAGCGAGTGCGCCGGGCTGATCCTTGACATTGATCACAACGGCGTCTTCGGTAATCGCGTGATAGCCCGAGTCACGCAATACACGCAGCGCGTCGTCGTAATCGCCGCTCACCGTCAATTGAACGATGTCCCATTCTCGCACGGCGAAGGCTTCAAGCGACTCAATATTAATGTCGGCCGCGCCGAGTTCGGAAGAGATATCAGCCACAACGCCGGACCGCACCGGCGTCACAATGGTAATGTGTTTCATGTCGCGGTTCCCTGTCGCATGGCGGAAGCAATATCGTCAGTTAATCGATCGATCAGTTCTCGCGTTACATGTGGCATACAAATCACGTGGGCGTGATCGTCCTTGACTGCGATCTGCCATCGCTCCAAAACGGCAGCGGGGGGCCGGGGAAACACGACCGTTACTGCCAACGGGTTCCGCCAGGCGTCCACGCCCATTTCGCGGAATCGCTTGACACAGTATTTCGCGTTCTCGATACAGGCCTTCGCCTCGGCAGCAAATCCCTCTTTCCCCCGCTGCTGAATCGCGTACCAAAGGATGATCGGCGTGATTCCGTTCCGTGAACCGGTAACCGTTGTGTCCAGCGTGCCGATGTATTCGATCGACCGGGCGATACGATCGACGTTGGCTTTCTTGGCCAAAGCAATGCCGCAGGGGATAGGCGAGCCGATGAACTTGTGTCCGCTGATCGCCAGGCTATCGATACCCGCCCGAAAATCCCAAACCGGAGCGTCGTCGAGAAATGGAAGGATCATTCCATCAAGGGCCGCATCGCAGTGGATATAAGATTGGGGTATCGCCAGGTCCTTCAGAATCGCGCGGATCCGCATCAAGTCATCAATTCCCTCCTTCATCGTCGTGCCCACATTGGCCATGATGATCGGCGGAATATGTCGATGGACCCGGATCGTCTCCTCGAGGTCAGCGTAGTCGATTTCACCGGTCGGTAAAGAGCGAATCATAATGCTGGGCATGTTCAACATTCGCAGATTCTTACTTACGCTGTAATGCGTCTCCTCGCAGTAGTAAACCATACCCGTCGGCATGAGTTCGCGTGCCAGATAGAGACCGTACAGGTTTCCCTCCGACCCACCGTTTGTGACGTACCCCCAATAGGAGTCGGGATCGACGTGCGTCAATTCACCGAACCAATCGAGCACTTCTCGTTCGATCTCTTTGGTGTTCACCCGGTACGTGCTCGGCGCGAAAGGGTCTCCAACGTTGTTGATCGGGAAATCCAGGAAGCGGTACAGCGCCGAGTAATCGAACCTGCAGGTACAGGGGTATCCTACAAACGTCTCGGACTCATTAGAAATAGTGCGAAACAGATCGTCCAGCCGTTTCTGGGCATCCGCGTTCAACGATGGCATGAAGTGTTTCCTTTTTCGAAACGTACGGTTTTCGAAACGTACGGTCGCCACTCCGCGATTATCGTGCGCGGACGATCGCCCTACGTCGGTCATTCTCGATTCCATTCGGACCCTGTCAACAGGGGCAGACGTGACGGGCGCGCACGTCGCTATTTTTTACTCTTGTACCGTTCGGCCATCGCCTTAACGTCGAGCGGCTTGTTTGTGCGCCGGTTCCACCATTGGGCGGCACGGGAAGCGTCATAATTGGGGTTAGCGCTTGGCATCCGGGCTCCGACCTGTTCGCGCCACGACGCGAGTTGACGCTGCATCGTGCGCGCGCGCTCCGGTTGTGTCGACGCCAGATTATGGGTCTCGCCCAGGTCACTCGCCAGGTTGTACAATTCGAGCGATCCGTCGTCAAAGAACTCGATGAGCTTCCAATCGCCGGCACGAGTGGCACCGCTAGGGCGTGAATGATGATAGTGCGGATAATGGAAGAAGATCGCCTCACGCGGTAGCGGGCTGACCGGGTCTCGAAGCAGCGGGACCAGGCTCAATCCGTCGATCGGCTGGTCGGGCAGTGAGGCTCCGCTCATCTCGCAGAAAGTCGACAGCAGGTCGGCGGTCGTCGTCGGTTCGTGGCAGACGCTGTCGGGCTCCACGACCCCTGGCCATCGGACCGTCATCGGCACCCGAATCCCTCCTTCGTAGAGCGTGCCCTTTTCGTCCCGCAACGGAGCGTTGGATGAGACGACTTCGCCGACGCCGGTGTAGATTTTTTGCAGGCCCCCGTTATCAGAAGTAAAAACGACGATCGTCGTCTCGCTCAGCTTGAGTTCGTCCAACAGGTCCAGGACGCGCTGCACGCTCCGATCCAGGTCCTCGATCATCCCTGCGTAGACCGGATTGTTGACGCCCTTTGCGGGCTTTGGTTTCTTTCGATACTTGGCAATCGACGCATCCTCTGACTGCAAAGGGATATGGACGGCGTGGTGGGACAGCGTAACAAAGAAGGGCCGATCTCTATTCTGGCGGATGAAGTGCATCGTCTGATCGGTCAGTAAGTCGATTTGTTTGGGGCCGGGCGAGCGACCTCGCCGGCTCTTGCGGAATTCCGCGTCAATGGTACGAGCAGTGATTTCGTATCCGCAGGTTTCCGGTCCTCGCTTCGGCTCCGGGCCCAGGTGCCACTTGCCAAAATAGGCGGTCGCGTATCCGGCCGCCAACAGTTGGTCACCTGGCGTTCGAAGACCTTGCGGCAACTCGTTTTCGATCTCGGGAACAACGAGTTTTTCAAACGGACGAAGGTGTCCCGGTATGAAATCCGTGATCCCGACTCGCGCCGAATACTGCCCTGTTTGAATGGTACAACGCGTGGATGAACAGACGGGCGTTGCCGCGTAGAAATCCGTGAACTTCATGCCTTGAGCGCAGAGCCGGTCGATGTTGGGCGTTTCGTTGAACCGGCTCCCGTAGCACGCCAGGTCGGGCCACCCCATGTCGTCGATCAGGAAGAAGAGAATATTCGGGCGTTTGGCGTCGGCACTTCGCGCCACATCGCCCATCGCAAGAAACGGAATGGCAATGCCGATGACCAGCAGGCACAGTCGTCGTGCCGTTGCAAATGCATTCATCCGATAGGTCCTCGTAACGTGCATTCTTCGACCTTTCATAATCGCGGCAGCAGAACTGTCAATGGGCATGACTCGACGGCAAACGTTGTTCACGCCTGCCAAAGGATGGTGCCGTTACACTGTCATTCAATGTACGGACCCAAGAGTTGGCGTGCAAGTTGCACGGAAACGTCCCAATCGGACGGCGCACCTCGATCGCGGTAGGCCGACCGTCCGGCAGGAGCCATCGCGCGATCGATGAAGGGTGGATGCTGACGGAGATTGCACAGAGGCTCTCATCCCCGTTGGGTCAGCGGAGTGTCGGCCGTTTTCTTCCGGACCGTTTGGCGTTAGGATGAACTTCGGCAACGTCCCGCGCTCTCTGACACTCGAACGACGATTCCTGCGAACTTGAGGAGACCTGGCGATGGCATCCGACGGCCTTTGCGGCACCATGGCAAAATGCGCACCGAGATGGCTCGCCGGAAGCCTCTGGTTTGTTTTGGCAGCTGCGAACGCCGTATCTGGTCAGATACCGCCGGTTGAACAGGAGCCGGATGTGTCCGTCGGGAAGTCTGCTCACTTCAGTGAGTCGATCTTCTGCGGAATCTGTCACACAAACGCCACGCATGCTCAGGCGATGAGAGACGCTGACGGCCACCCCGTAGCACCGTTCGGCTTGTGGCAGACATCGATGATGGCCCACGCGTCACGAGACCCACTATGGCAGGCCTACGTTTCGGCCGAAATTAATGCGACACCTTCAAAGAAGGATGCCATTGAACAGAAATGCAGCAGCTGCCACGCGC
The DNA here is from genome assembly GCA_964395615.1 of uncultured Pirellulaceae bacterium. Lineage (GTDB taxonomy): Bacteria > Planctomycetota > Planctomycetia > Pirellulales > Pirellulaceae > CAYNDU01. Next base: position 10,367 of record CAYNDU010000140.1, read on the forward strand.
CGATGGCGATGCCCGTACCTGCGAGCCCGGCGGGACAGTTGCTAACCTACCTGCACGACAACGGACCGCTCGGCTCGCTCGCCAGAGATGGCGTGTCCTGTACGTTGTGCCATCAGATCACAGCCGCTCGGCTGGGAACCGTCGAGTCCTTCAACGGCGGCTACGTGTTGGGGCACGCGCGTGCGATCTTCGGACCGTATGCCGATCCGATGGTAAACCCCATGAAGATGGTCAGCGGATATACGCCCGTGCACGGCACTCATATGCGTCGGTCGGCTCTGTGCGGTAGCTGCCATAATCTGACGACCGATTCACTCGACGCCGATGGGACGGCCAACGGACATTCCCTTCACGAGCAAAGTCCCTACTCGGAATGGAAAAACTCGATCTACAACGACGAATCGGAGCGACCGGCGGATGAGGCACGGTCCTGTCAAGACTGCCACATGCCCTCGAAAGATACCGCCGGCACGCCGATTCGCACGCGTATTGCCCGGGCGCCCGGTGGAGCGGATATCGAGAAGCTGGCACAACGAACTCCCTACGCTCAGCATGTCTTCCGAGGCCCAAATACGATGATGCTGCGCATCCTGCGCGACAACCCGCAGGAGCTCGGCGTGAGAGCGCTAAAAGACGATTTCAACCGTTCGATTGCTGCAGGACAGAAGTTCCTGCGTGGGCAAACCGCTACTCTCGAATTCGGCACGATGACCCATGACCAGGGACAAATCACCGTGCCGGTGACGGTAAGCAATCTGGCGGGACACAAATTGCCCACGTCATTTCCGAGTCGACGTGTCTGGATCCGTCTGGAGATTA
>CAYNDU010000141.1:0-11141 GCA_964395615.1 uncultured Pirellulaceae bacterium
CTCCAGTGAACACCTTGCTCAGCCCAACCGCTACGCGAGCCCGTTCCTGCACCCAACTCGTTCAAAGGTCGGAAATCGGGCTAGGTAGGTTCGAGTGGATGGGTTACATTGGCCGATCGCATGAAGGAGGCGAATCGGAGCGATGGGACGGGCAGCTGGCGATCGCTGGAAAATATTACACGGAATTCGGAACGCGAGGGCCATAGGATCGACGGCCCCGCGACTCGCCTAACTGCAGCAGTACCAGGAGGTTCGTTGTGTTACGCGGCCGTCGACCCCGAACTTGGCGGCCAATGGCGTAAGATTTGCACGTACGGGCAAGGCGGATAGCCGCCACTACGACCGCAGGATGTGGTCGATCGACTGACCCAGTCATGGAGTGACTACGAGCATGGATGCTACGGTTCTACGTGTGGCGACAATCGCCGCCGCTTTGAGTTGTTTGGGCGCCAATTACGGATCCACACCGGCCAATGTCACGACACTCGCCGGCAGCGCTCAATCTCAGAATTTCATTGTCTCCGCAGACTCCACGCAGTTTGCCCAGCAGGTTGCCCAAGCCGCCGAACGATATCGCCGTGAGTTGGCTCTCTCCTGGCTCGGTCGCGAACTGCCACCTTGGACGGGTCCCTGTCCGATCCACGTCACGACCGGTCGGCAGTTGGGTGCGGGCGGCGCGACGAGTTTCAGTTTCGCCGAGGGTCAACCGCACAGCTGGCACATGGAAGTCCAAGGAAGCCGCGAGCGGGTGCTCGACAGCGTCTTGCCTCACGAGATCACTCATACGATTCTTGCCACTCATTTTGGCCGCCCTCTCCCGCGTTGGGCGGACGAAGGTGCGGCGACCAGTGTGGAAGACGTGAGCGAGCGAGCGAAGCAGGAGAAGCTGCTCCTGCGATTTCTCACCACGGACCGAGGGATTGCGTTCAATCACATGTTCGCCATGAAGGAATATCCGAGAGACATTCTCCCGCTTTATTCACAAGGCTATTCACTCGCCCGGTTCCTCATCGCCCAACATGGTCGACGGACCTACGTCGACTACCTGGCCGACGGCATGCGTTGGAACAACTGGACGGCAGCGACTCGCAAGCACTACGGTTACTCCAGCCTGGCAGACCTTCAACAAACGTGGCTTGGCTGGGTGCGAAAAGGTAGCCCGGACCGTTCGCCGACCCAACTGGCCTCGTTCGGTCGCCAGCTGCCCGGGAAGTCGACGACCGACGGCCGGCCCGCCTCGGCCAGTCAGCTCGTTCCGCTGCCCCACCGTGCCGTGCCGCTCACAGACGCCTTGGCGGCCGACAATGCCGGCGACGTCTTGGCGCGGAGAGACGAGCCCGACGCGAGCAGTAGCTGGTACGGTCGACAGGCGTCCCGATCCAGGCAGGCCGATGATGGCAACCATGCGAGGCCTTCCTCGTCCACGGCGTCAACCCTTCAGCAATTGGGCCGCCCTCAGCCTCCTCAAACCGCCGCACCGATCATCCTGGATTCGCGACGACCGGGAAGCATGTATCGGTAGAGCGATTACCGGTGACTTGCTCGCGTTACGAGATGCGGGCCACCAGCGGCGCCAGGTGAAAGAAGACCGGCGCGGCGAAGCAGAGCGAGTCGATTCGGTCGAGCACGCCCGCATGACCCTGAACGAGCGTTCCATAGTCCTCTACGCCCCGGTCGCGTTTGATGGCCGACATGGTCATGCCGCCGGCGAACCCCATCACCGCGACGACCATGGCCATACAGGCCGAGCCCCAGAGGCCAAACGGGGTCACGCCGTAGAGCAACACTCCGAACAGAGTGGTGCTGGCCACGCCACCACAGAATCCTTCCCAGGTGCGGCTCGCGTTAATGGCCGGAGCGATCACATGCCGGCCGATCAATTTCCCCCAGCCGTACTGGAGCACGTCGGCCAACTGAACGAGCAGAACGAAATAGAAGAGCAGCCCGGCCATGCTGCCGGTCCAGGCCACCAATTCCCCGGTCGCCGGATCGGGCGTCAGCAGGGTCAATCCCAACAGGGCGGGCGCATAACTAAGAGAGTAGACACAGATCAGCAGGCCGGCCAGAATTTTGGCCGAACGCTCGAGAAATCGCTTGGCGTCACCTGAGAAAGCGATGCGTGTTGAAATGAACAGCCAGCCGTAGACAGGGATCAGAACGGAGTAGACGGGATACCAGTCTTCACCGAGCCCGACCAGTACGTATTGCAATGGAGCGACCACGAACACGACCCAGAACAGCGTACGATGGTCACTGCGACGTGTTGGTGTCATCGTAATGAACTCGCGCAAAGCCCAAAACGACACGAATCCAAACAGGATGACCGTGACGGCATAGCCGAGAATCAGGCCGGCCACCAGGATTACGGCCATACCCCACCAGGCCTGCACCCGTTCGTTAAACGTCCGTGCCAGGGCGGGATGCACCGTGCCCTCCGGCTGCCGTGCCAATATGCGGCCCACGACCAGTGCCCCGGTCAGGACGAACAGCACGCTGCCGACGAGCCAGTAGGTGCGCACGTTGAGCCAGGCCCGCACGGGGGGCTCCTGGGCCACCAGCCACCAGCCGGACGGGATGAGTGAAATTGCGCTATTCAGCATGCTGTTCATAGATCCTTCAAACGCCGCACGGCGTCACGGGCCCGAAGCAGAAAATCTACTTTCGGTTCGCCACTCTCCAACCAGATCGGCGGGCCGATCGTTATGCAACTAAGCAATGGCACCGGCAAAAACTCACCCCGAGGCAGTACGCGGTTCAAGTTATCAATATACACCGGCACCAGTTCCAGGTCCGGCCGTTTCTTGCCCAGGTAATACAACCCGCTCTTAAACTCCACCATCTTGTCGGTCGTGTTGCGGCGCCCTTCGGGAAACACGATCAATGAGTAGGTATTGCCAATTTCTCGGATCATCAGATCGACCGGGCTCTGGTGGACCTTGATCTTCTTGCGATCGATCAGCAGGGCGTTGAATGTCTGAGCGATGTAACGCCGAACGACGCCCTTTTCCCAGTAGTCCTTGGCGGCGATCGGCCGAGTCAAATCACGGACATCCCTCGGGAGGCTCGCCCACATGACCAGGGCGTCGAGATGGCTGGTATGGTTCGCAAAGTAGACGCGCTGGCACGTATCCGGCTGGCAGTCGACCCAGCGCACGCTCGACCCGCTCAATAGCTTGGCGATGACGGCCAGTACGCTTGCGGTCAATTTCATGGTGGTTCAAGTTCATTGCTTGCGACCCACCCGCGAACGCCTGACAGGGTCAGGACTCGGCGATCGAGCAATCAGAGTATCTGCCGGCAAATCAGGAAATGGTCATCCCATCCTATCGCGCTCGATCCTCAACGGGAAGGTCCGAAGCCGGGAACAGACCGCCATCGACGGGCGCCGCCACACAGACTCGTTTCTCGGCTTGCTCAACCGGCGGTGAGTCAGCCGCATCCTGTCGTCCGCCACGCTTCCGGCAATAGACCGACTCAATCAGCGATTGATAACCGCGGACCATCACATCCAGCGACCATTGCGCTACAACTTTCTCCCGACCCGCCTGTCCCATCCTCCGGCCCAATCGCGGGTCCTCGGCCAGCCGCAGGCAGTGCCGGGCCATCGCCTCAGCGTCCCCCGACCCGACCAGATACCCGTTGTCTCCTTCGTGCACCGATTCGCCGACCGAGCCGACTCGCGTCGCAACCACAGGCAGGCCGGTCGACATGGCTTCGAGGATCGACACCGGGTTCGCCTCGTTGTGTGATGTCAAGAGGAACGAATCCATGCCCGCTAACAGGTCCGGAATATCGGCTCGCGTTCCGAGCAAGCGAACGTGCTGTTCCAGCCGAGCCGAATGGATGGCGACCTCGATCTTCTCGCGTTCCGGTCCGTCCCCGACGATCACGAAATGCGCACGGCGTTGAGACCGGGAGACGAGGGCGGCAACTCGCAAGAACATCAGGTGGTTCTTTTCGGGCCGAAGGGCGGCGACTATGCCGAACACGGGCTGCTCAGGTTCTACGCCCCATTCGCGCCTCACCTGGCTTCGGACCTCTTCATTCGGGGCGAATCGTTCAACGTCCACTCCATTGGGAACCACCGCCACCTTCGAGGACGGGAAGCCTTCCTCCTGCACCAGGAACTTGCCGTGCTCTCGCGCCACCGCGATGAATCGATCGGTGATCGGCGTGAGCCATCGATTCAGACGTCCGACTCCGTCGGGCCAACCGGTTGAATGGAGTGCCGATAACACGACCGGCAATCCGGCTCGCCAACCCGCAAGGCGACCCCAGAACATCTTGTCACCCGCACCGACCGTGACGACGGCATCGATGCGACGCTCTCGGATCAGTCGCGTCAACCGCCCAAGGACACGCACATCATATCGTGAATTCAGGAGACCTGCGTGCATGGGCAGCTGGTCAACGAGGCTTTCCCCGAGTGGCCCGAGTTGTTTCAGGCAGCAGATCTCCGGCGCAAACCGATCGCGGTCCATTCGCTGTACCAGGTTAACCAATAACGTCTCGGCGCCGCCCACGGGCATGCTGGTAATCACGAACAGGACGCGCAATGGTCCTCGATGGCCCAAAGGCGGGAATCGCTTGTCATCTCTCGTCATGTTCCAGTCTCCGCATGACCCGACCGAACGCCGGCACTCTTCAGCGTCGACGACCGTTCGTGCCTGTCTTCGAGTTGTATCTTCTGTCTCATCGCTGGGACTCGATCGAGGGTATGGAACTCTCTGCCGCCGAGTTCGTCCACAAACGACTTTGAACCCGGTCGAACGCTCCTCGAATCCAGTTTCGCTGCTCTTCATCGAACAGCCATTGCCGTTGCACGGCTTCCAGGCCGACGACGGCCAGAGCGGCCAGGGCGAGTAACGGACCCACCACCAGCAGCAGCGGAAGCAGGCAACACGTCACCGTCCCCGCGTCGACGCGTAAACCATTGCGCGACGACAGGAACAGCACGGTCGCCAGAGTGACGGCATTGGCCGAGCAGGTGGCCATCACGGCACCCTGCAGCCCCAGGAGCGGCAGCAGCACAACGTTCATGCCGACGTTGACGCCCAGGCCGAGCATGAGTGCGAAGCTGCCCAATCGGGCCTTTTCGGCACACCAAAGATAATTCTGGGACAGGATCATCAAACTGAACCAGGAACAATACAACATGGTCCAGGGCAGCACATGAAGTCCCTGATCGTATTTGCCACGCAGTATCCACGTGAAGAGAATGGGCGAGCCGAGGAGGATCATGGCTCCACACCCGGTGAGTGCCAGACCTCCTAGTTTGAGTGTCATTGTCTGGCGGCGTGAAACGGTTTCCTTCCGGTCGGACTCCCAGTCATGGCTCAAATAGGGGAGTATTACGCCGGCCACCATCCCGGCAACCGCCACCAGCAAGAAAGGGACAACGCGGCTGGCATGATACTGCCCGACCAGTGACTCCGCCTCCGTGGCGGCCGATTGGGCAAAGTGCACGATCATGAACCGGTCAACGGCATCGAACAGGTTGGCCATCAGATCGGCTACCCAGACCCATGCCGCAAACGGCAGTAGTTTCTTCCAGAGTGTGACTTGCGCTAGCTCGGCTCGACAGGCGAGCGAATCTCGGCCGATGCGCCATAAGGGCCCGATCACGATCAAAGTGGCCGTCAATGAGGACAGGCCGAATGCGATGACGACGGCTCGCTCGCCCAGCTCCGTGAATTTCAACAGCACAAAGGCCGATAGGGCGAACAGGAAGCTGTTGGCAAATTGCATTAACGAGACCACACGCACCTGGCGCAAGGCCGTCAACAGTTCTGTTGCAAAGTTGAACCCGATCACCGCGACCAGCGTCAAGGTCAGCAGGCGCACGAGCGGTGCTAATTGCCGATCACCGAATACCAACCAGGCTCCGGTCGGCGCCAGCAGCAAGATCAGACCTACCGCCAATGAGGCCAAAACGAGGCTCAACGTCACCGTGCGCCGCAGAAACGTACCAAGTTGCTCGCGCTGCCGGTAGTATTCGACGTACCGACCGAACGATCCTGGAAGGCCCAGCACGCATAGAGGTGCCGCGAGCAACAAAAAGCTGAACGCCAGTGACCATCGCCCCAATTGGTCGTCTTCGAGCAGTCCACAGAACAGAATGCTGCGGCCGAATCCGATCATCCTCTGAACGACGGTCAATCCGAACATGAAGGCCAAACCGGTCGCCAGCGAGTCCGCTCGTGATACTGCCAGCGTGCTTCCAGTGCCACTCGAGTCGCCCGAGTCGACCTTGGTCAACGGTTGCCTCTCAGCGGTCATGGCCGATCCTCCGAATCCGACCCGCACGAACCGGCCACTTGAGGCGACACGGCGAGCGGATTCAGGGTCCGGTTATCTTCACAATCGGCCAGAGGATCCTGGCTGCAACTGTAGAGTTTCCGAGGGTCGACGGTCAGCCAGTTCTTGAACCGTATCCACTCGGGATCCGCGTGGATTCGGCGCAAGTGAAACGGGTTGTCACCGGGCAGGTTATACGCACCATAGGCCGAACAGACGCCCAGGTACCCGGCCTCGCGAGCCAGGATCGCCGCCTGTCGGCTGAGGTTGGCATGCAGGCCGTACGGGAAAGCGAAGTAACGTATCGGCCGATCAACCAGGTTGGCCAGCTCGGTCCCCGCTTGAACCACTTCGTCGTATAGCTGACCCGTGTCAGTGACCTGACCCAGGTCGACATGCGATCGGGTGTGCAACCCGATTTCAATACCGGCGGCCGCCAGCGTTTTCACTTCGTCGACCGTGTGCGGGCGCAACGGCTGCCCGGCAGCGACGTCATGAGGAAACGGCTCACCGTAGACCATGTTTTTGACCGTCACAAAGTAGGTGCAGGGGATTTTCCGGCGTATCAATAACGGCAGCGCAAACGATCCGTTGTCGGCGTATCCGTCGTCAAACGTAATGCTCACCGCCGGCCGATCGTTCTTTCCACTTCGGATTCTCTCCTGAGCCTGATCCAGCGAGACCATATCGAAGCGGCGCGAAAGCCAGTCGATTTGCCGACCGAACATTGCCTGCGACATGGTCCAATCGTTTGGAAACTCGTCGGCCACACGGTGATAGAAAAGGACGCTCACCGGCGCTTCGCCTCGACGTCGACAGCGCCACGCGTGCCATAGCCGCCAGGGCAGTGTCCCACCGAGGTAGACCGTCAGCAGGTTCCGTCGCCATCGATTCATGATCTAATCCTGATCGCGAGGCGCCTTTCGAGGTGCCTGGTTGTTCGCCGTGGGTTGAATGAGTCGCCGCCCTTCGTCCAAGGTCCCCATCGCAAGATGACACGCGTCACGACTCACTCTCCGCCAGGTGTAAGCCGCTCTTCACCCAGTGCTTCATGGTGTCGCCGGCCAGCCAGACGTGATGACGCAGCTGGGCCGTTCGCCGAGTGGGCACGATTCGATAGTCGACGCACGGACGGGGCTGGGCGTTCCAATAGGCCTTATAGGGTTCATCACCTCGCAAGAAGTCAAATGTCTGTTGCCCGTCTTCGATTGCCTGGCGCAACATGGCGACTTGCATGACGTGGCCCGGTTTGTCGGCCAGGCGGTCGGGATCAAGTCCGGCCTGGTAGGCGTAGGTCGTTCGCCCGCTCACCAGATAGAACTCGACGGCCACAGGCTGACCGTCCATTTCCAGCCACGCCAGACCCAGGCCGTCTTCGCCAAACAGACGGCGCGCCGCGTCGTGGAGAAACTGGTCGAATTGGGCGCTTGCAAAGCACCCGGGCTCGCCCATCGACTGACGCCGACGCTGATGCAATTCGACGAGAATCCGCATGCCCCTCTCCAAATCCTCTTCGCTTGTCACCGGCCGCACGACAGCTCGGCCACTCTCCAACCAATCGCGTTGGATGCGGCGAATGCGCTTGCGACGCGACTTGGAGAGCGTCATCAAGTACTCGTCCCAATCGGTTGGAAGCGAGATGCGCCAACAGTTCATGGCGGAACGCCGGTGGACACGATTGCCGTAGTTTTCAAGCTGAGTGACCAGTTGGTTAAGTGTCTGGTCATCGGCGTCGGCGCTGTTCAAATCGAGCAGGTCCCAACGATCCTCCGATGTCTTTCGATCCTGAGCCGCTTCGGTCAGCCATTCGGCGATGGCCCGCGCCACTTGTTGTTCATGCTCGCGTGTGGCCAGGATTCCCAGGTAGTCGGAACAGACCTCACCACAGCCCAACGGCCGAATGACGCGTCCGTGGCGCATGGACGTTTCCAGAAACCACGGTGCCAGGCCGACGACCTGGCCCTGAGTGTCCGTAACTCGCAGGAAATATAATGCGCGTTGACTCGCGTATTGCCGCCACCAGGCAGACAGCCAACCTGGTGAACGAAACGGAATGCCACGCGTCATACACTGCCACCCGGCGTGCAGTTCGGTGGTCTGGTCGATATCTTCCAATCGGACAACCAGCATCATCACTCTATTCCTATCAATCGGCGCAGGCCATGCCCGCTGCCCAGCCAAAGGAAGGGCCCCTCAACTGTTGGTCACCACGCGCGAAAAGCAAACCCTGAATCCCCCTGGATCCGGTGACAGCCGGGTGACGGGCCGGCACAATCCGAGTGGCGTCATGAGCCTGCGCACCACTTTTGTGACCTACACTTGCCATATCACCCTTTCCAGATTCCGGCATCCCCCGCGTACCGGGTCCAGCCGATGAAGGTGTTGCCGCGATGCTCTCCCGGACATGGGAACAGAGATGAGGCACCGGATCGGGAACGGGCGCCGGCGAGGCTTGCCTCGCCGGCTCTTTTTGACTACTCGCCCCACCGAGGCTACTTACTCATGCACGGCTCGCCTGTACATCCGTCCGGTCCGGTCCAACTGGCCACCCTGTTAATCAAGTACCCGCGACGTTGGCTCGTGCCGGCCGCCGCCATCGGCCTATTCGGACTGATCGCCGCCCTGCTCCACCAACCCAGTTGGGAAGCTCATCAGACACTGACGACTCGGCCCTCGATGGGACACCAGAACTACCGGTCCGGAATGGCCACTGACGCCGAGCATCTGAAACAGACGCAGGAGACCATCTTGGAATTGGCCCGAAGCCCTTCGGTCGTGTCGTCCGCTCTCGCGCGAATCGACTCGAAGCGCTCCGACACGTCAACGCCGCCCTCGGACGAAAAGGTTGATCAGACACGATCGCGAATCAAAATGGTCCCGCCCAATGGGTCGGAATTCGGAACCACCGAGTTGTTCTACCTGGTCGTCGAGCATCCCGACCGGCAGAAGGCCCTCGACCTGACCGAGGCCATTTGCGACGAATTGGAGATTCGGTTTCGCGAGGTGAGGAACCAGCAGGCAACCAGCCTGATTGCCGAGCTCAGTCATGCACAGGCCGTCTCGCAGAAGGAACTCGACGCCGCAACGCGCAAGATCGCCGCTCTCGAAACATCCGTCGGTAGCGACCTGGCCGAACTCCGTTTGCTCAGCGAGTCCAATGCAGGTGAAAGCAACCTGCAAGCGACTCTGGTCGAAGTCCAACAGGAGGTGCGTCAAGCAGGGACCGCTCGCCAAACCACTCGTCAATTGCTGGACTTGCTGCTGTCCGCCCAACAAGAACCGTCTCATCTGGTGGCCACGCCGAACAAACTGCTCGAATCCCAACCCGCGCTGCGGCGACTCAAGGATGGACTGATCGACTCGCAGTTAACCACGTCTCGCCTGCTCGGAACGATGTCCGCCGATCACCCCAGAGTTCAGGCCGCCTTGGTTGCCGAAGAAGAGATTCGCGGACACCTGCATCGCGAATTGGAACTGGCCGTGCGAGGTCTACGCGTGGAACTGACGATGCACGAACAGCGAATAACCGACCTCACCGGGCAACGCAACGCATTGCGAGACCGCCTGCAGCGGCTGGCCGGCATGCGAGCCGAATACAGTAACGTGGTTGCCGAAACACGAAAAAGGGCCGAAGCACTGACCGAAGTGCAACAGGACCTGACCGTCGCCCGCGCAGGGCTGGCCGCAGCCGACACGACCAGTCCGATCACTCGCATCGGCAAACCCCAGACCGGTCCGTACCCCGCCGGCCCCGGTCGGACGGTCATCGCCGCCGCCGGACTGGTCGGTGGCCTGTTTGTCGGCGTCGGACTGCTGGTGCTGACCGCGCCGACACGCGTCGCAACCAACCAGACGAGCCCCACATTTTCACCGCGATCCACAGCTTCAACGCGTCCTGGACGACCCGCAACTGCGGCACCCGCGCGCACACGCACGGCCCCCCGTTCCACACCACCTCTCGAACCGGCCATCGCCGCCACCGCGTCCGAACATACGATGTCGCTGACCGAAGCGTTGACTCAATGCGCCGACAGTTCCGATCCCTGGAACTAACCGACGACAAGGATTCGATATGCTCAAGGCCCCGACCAAACTGCCTCAAATCCAGCTCTTCGGAATGACGATCGATGCCGTTTCGATGGAGACTGCAGCCGAACGTCTGAGCCTGTGGATTGCCGAGCGATGTCGTCCGTGTCGCTATGTGGTCACACCCAACGTCGATCATGCCGTCCTGTTCCAGGAACAGGAGCGGCTTCGAGCCGCGTACAAGGACGCCTCGCTTGTCGTTGCCGACGGTTTTCCACTGGTCGTCGCCTCTCGATTGCTGCGCCGACCGGTGCCTGAGCGAGTCGCCGGCTCGGATCTGGTCCCCGCGCTCTTTCGTCAGGCAACCGAATCGGACCCGATGAACACGTTTTTGCTGGGAGCCGCTCCCGGCGTCGCCGAACGTGCGGCTCGACAGATCGAGCAACGTTGGCCAAACGTGCGTGTCACCGACTTCTACAGCCCACCCTTGGGTTTCGAACGTGACCCGAATGAAAACGAGAAGATCCTGAGTCGCATCGCCGCCGTACCCGTCGATTGCCTGGTCGTGGGGCTCGGCGCACCCAAACAGGAACTGTGGGTCCACGCTCATTGGGAGCGGATCGAGGCTTCCGTGGCTCTCTGTGCCGGCGCGACGATCGACTTTCTGGCCGGCGAAAAACGGCGCGCTCCGAAATGGATGCAACGCTGCGGCATGGAATGGTGCCACCGCATGCTGACCGAGCCGAGGCGCCTGGTTCGCCGCTACGCCCGAGATGCCTGGATCTTCCCTCGACTCCTTTGGCACGAATGGCGGCGCT
>CAYNDU010000142.1:0-11099 GCA_964395615.1 uncultured Pirellulaceae bacterium
CTGGGCTGTTGAAAAGTCGTGTGGTTCGGAGCATTCTGCGGCGGAATCCTCAAATCAATTCTATTCCGCTCCAGGCCCCCCTCATCCTAGCCTTCGGCCACCTTCTCCCCCGCGGGGGAGAAGGAAAATCCCGGGAGCATTGTGGAACAAGACCGGGATAACGTACAGGCTCGTCTTCCGGGTCATTTTCACCGGGCCACCAGTGAACGGTGGGGGGTGGCAAACGCGAGACAGTCGGTAATCTGGGGAGCATGGGGCGATTATGCGAGTCCCATGCGAATCTCTCGAATGGTCCAGCCGGGAAAGCCGATGGGAAGTCGATAGAGGAAGCGGCGCAGACACCGACGGACCTCAGAAACCAGTACGATTCGAAATTCGTCCACGTCGATCAAACAACCAAATGATGGACCAAGGAATGGTCGCCATGAAACCAACGTCATTTATCGCGGTAGCTGCTTTACTCATCGGAATCGCCCTGTTGCCACAAGGCGTGAGAGCCCAGGCACCGCCGCCCACTCCGACAATCTGGTCGTTTTTTGGCATTCCCCAGGGGATGAACAAGCTCCACGGAACGCTGTTCAACCGGCGAGGCAACCATCCGAAACTCGAGAAGAAGCCGCCGCTCAAGTCGCTGGCTGACCCGGCCAATCTGGAGTCGCCCGACCCGGCAATCAAGAAAGCGGCCGAAGTGAAGCAGGCGGAAGACCTTGCTCCTCAGAAGATCAAAGCAGTGAAGTACCTGGCCGAGATCGGCTGCGGGTGCCACAACATTGACAATTCGATCACGGACGCCCTGGTCGCCGCGATGGGCGACTGCACGGAGGATGTACGCCTGGCCACGATCGAGGCGATGGCAGACGCCGCAGAGAGCGGTCGTTGTGAAAAATGCTACGAAAAGAGTTGCTGCAGCGAGGACATCAGCAAGAAACTGGCCGAGATAGCGTTCGAGCGCGATGATCACGGCTGTTGGCTGGAGCCGTCGGAACGTGTACGGGAGGCGGCGAGGGAAGCGCTATCTGTCTGCTGCTCCGGTGACGCGCCGGTCATCATCGAAGATGATCAGCCGAAGCGTGAGACGGTACCTGACAAGAAAGAGCGAATCTCGGACGAGGCGCCGATGCCTCCGATGGCAACCAATACAACCGTCAACGGCCAGGGAAACCTCGTTTCGAGCCGTCGCCGTTACCAGACCAGCAGTCAGTTCACCGTGCTGACGCGAGACCCGTCGACCAGCGGCGACACGGGATCGGCCGCTCGCCGTGGCATGACCGTTTACATCGACGAAGCGAGCCGCACGGCTCAAATCCAGTTCCCCAACACTCGGGAGCAGGTGCAAGTCGGCCAAAAGCTGCGTGTATTCGCTCGAACTGCCGCCGGCTTTCGACCCCTGGGTCAATTGGAAGTCATCGAATCCTCTCCAGGTACGGCTCAGGTTCGTCCGATCGGCGACCTTAAGGTCTCGCAGATCGGTCCGGGCGTCGTATTCGCTCGGTAAACGTCCTCAATCGGTCGACCAACGGCACTCGGCGGCGAAATGCGCCGCCCTTTTCTTGTCATCGTTCATCCTGTAATCCCGTCTGATATGCCTTACACTGAGGGCATTCGACGGCGGTTATTTTCCCATCGACCGTTATTGGGAGAAGAGCAGATGAACTGGCAAGGCGATTCCAGCCGACCCAATTCGCCAAACGGACCCGACCGGGAGCGGCCGCAGAGCTGGAAGAAGCCTCGGCAGGAATCCGCGGCGGGTGGCACGCGCCGGTGGACGGAGAGCACGGGCAGCGCTTCGAGTGGGAGGCAATTTCAGCGTTTTGCCCGGTTGTTCATCTACCTCGTCGTGCTTGTCTTGTTGACCGGTTTGCTCGTCCGTTTCTTACTCTTCCGTCCGGTGTCGGTACCACTCATTGCCGCTGCGGTCACTGGCTACCAGCTGCCGGTGCCACCCAATTCGCTGGCCGCCGATGACGTTGTCGGCATCACCGAAATGGCCAAGGGCTACGCCAATATTGACGTGCGCGACCCACCGACGCCGATCGACAATCAGACTCAGTTACTAGGTTGGCTCCAAAGTCAAATCAAGAAGGCTCGACCCGGCGGCCCCGACAAGAACGCGGTCATCGTCTATCTAAGCGCCCATGGGCTGGTCAACGACCGGGGCGAGCCAAGTCTCTTGCTGCCGAACCAGAATCCCATCGACGGCCAAACGTGGCTCACCGTGGACACGCTTCTCGATCGGATCGTCGAATCACGGCGTCCAGGAACGCGGACTCTTCTCATTCTGGATGCAGGGCATCTTGACGTCCAATGGTCGATGGGCGTGCTCTATAACAGCTTTGCGGATCGGCTGGTGCAACTGGTGGAGCAACGCAAGATACCCGGTCTTTGGGTGCTCAACTCCGCCGGACCGGGCCAATCGGGTCGACTGGTTCCTGAATGGGGCGGTTCCTTGTTCGGACATTTTGTGACGCTCGGGCTCCGGGGTGCTGCCGATCGCGGAGAATCGAAAGACGACCAGGTGTCCTTGACTGAGCTGGTCGAATACGTGCGGCAAGAAACGTCCAACTGGTGTCGGAACAACGGTGGCTCGATCCAGGAACCATTCATCACGCCGCAATTGCCGGCCGAGAAGGACGTAGGCCTTGCGTTTGTGAGTGGTGATATCGAGTTATCGTTTCCGAAGATCGACGCGACGGTAGAGACCGAACAGCTCGACGGACTCTGGCGCCGACACGCGCAACTTCGCGATAGGCGACCATACCAGGAGGACCCGCTGGCCTGGGCCGAACTCGAGGCACGGCTGTTACGTTTGGAATCCTTGCGATGGGCGGGCAGCGCTTACCGAACGCAGGCGACCGCGACGATCGATCGTATCGACGGTCTCTGCACGCGATTGGAACACGATCCAACTTCGTTTCGTCTCAAGACTCCGAGCCTGGCCCGCATTTCACGTGCGGCACGATCGACAACTCAGGAATTAGTCGCCGCGAAGAAGCGGTTGGGGCGGTGGCTGGCCGAGCAGGAGGAAGAGGCCCGAACGGCCGCGCAGCCCGACGAACCGAAGGCGGACGCTGAAGACGATAAAAAGAAGGATGTCGACGGATCGAACAAGAGTCCTGACGGGGCGAATTCCAATCAGACAGACGGCCCAACCGAGTCCAGTGCCACAAAGCAACCGGCCGAGCCGCTTCCTCCGCCGTTGCCCTTTCATGTGGCTGCGGATGTTGTCCATCGGTGGTGGGTACAGCAACCTACCGGTATTACCGCGACAGAACTCGAACAGGGCTTCGCGTTCCTTTCCGAGTCCGATCGGAGTGCCGTCACGGCCACAGTCGAAACGCATTTGGCCGACATGTTGCTGCGGCACCTTGACTGGTCGCAATCGGCGGTACAACAGCGGGTAAAGACTGCGTTGATCGTACGCAGATTGACGGAGCGAGTGGCTGTCCCGGACGATGAGCGTGTGATCTATTGGGCGCGTAACCTGTTGCAACCCGTTGATGGCCGCGTACGGTTAGCAGAAGATCGACTGTTTATCGCGAACTCGACAGCCTTGGCCGAAGCCGATGACGATTGGGTCGCCCTTGCCGGTTCGAACCTGCAAGGCGGGCAGCTGAAACAGGCCCTGTCGATTGAAGCGGAGCTAACACAGGCATTTGTCGTTCGGGATCAAACGTGGGCGCTCCTTCCCTGGTTAGCACAGTGGGTGCTGGGACAGTCGAGATGGAATCCCAATGACGAATGGATCGACCAGTTACAGACGCTCATCACAACCACTCACGAGCTGGGCGCCGCATTGGACGATCTTCCGATCGTCTCTTCACAACCGGTCAAGTTGGACGCGATCGTTCGACTTCGAAAGGAAGTGGAGCAGGGACTCAACCGTCTGCTTAACGCGATTGCCGATCGCGCACGGTTCTTTCTCGACCTGCAAGCCGGCAAGGTAAGGCAACACCTTCCGGAGTTGCAACTGCTGTTACGCACGGCGCTCATCACCGGCCGGCAGCGGGCCGAGTTACGGTCGCTTGCCACACAGAAGACGACGGTCCGGGCCAACACAACCTCGGACGGCGGCTCTGATCCGGTGTCTGCGGCGGACGATACGAAGTTCGTCTTGCGCCTTGCCGGTAGAATTGAGCACCCGGCATTGAAGATCCTTGATCGCAAAGCACTGAAAACCGATGCCGAAGGGACGGTGGAAGACGGACCGTCGTCACCGCAGGCCGGCCGGCTACCTCCCGGTTCGGCCGGCCGCACCGTCGCACTGGACAGGCTGCTTGACTGGGAAAAGAACCTCCGTCAGCGCCTGGCGGAAATCCCGAAGAAGCGATCGGAGCTGGCAGCAGAGAGCAGCCGGTTGCTGGAAGGGGCGCAAGAGCAGCCGCCGGCGACAGTCCGTTTGCCGGTGAGTCGAGCGGATCGGATGGTACGTGCGGCGGCGGTTTTCCTGGGAGGCCGCCCGTGGAGTTCATCCGAGGAAGACCCGGCTCGAGTTCTCGCCGACATCGACCGGTTCTTTGCCATGCTCTGGCAGGCTGAGCGCCGATTGGACGACTTCTGGGGACCGCCGGCAACTGGTTCTGAGCCATTCTTTGTAACGTCAACACGTGAACTCCTTGATCGGGCGGCTGCATCACCGTTAAGCGGACGGGCATTTCGCGCTCCGATGGAAGCGTTCTTGGATCAGCGTAAGGCACTCGCGGCCCAAGGCCTCCCATTGACCGCGCCGCCGCTATGGCAGACTCCCGGCGAGCAGGACGCGGAACACGAAATCGTCGTCGGCGACACGCCGGAATGGCCGGCCGGCCGGGCCGCCATCTTCGTGAAGCGGCCCGGAGCCGGTGGAGAGCCCGTTGCCTGGCAAGACGTTAATCACCGACCGCTCGGGCGACGCGGATCCAACGTCGGCCAGGCCTCAGCGCTCACGCGACTTAAACATCTCTTTCCCGTCACCGAGGAGACCAAGGAGTTGGTATACCTGGACGCCGTCGCGCTGTTTCGCGGTCAACTGACTCCACGTCCATTCATGGTAGGCGGCGATGTGCAAGGTGATGTGGTGGCTTATGACCGCCCCGATCCGGGCCCGACGACGGTGCGCGTGAAGGGAAAGGCCAGGCAAGTTACGCAACTGCTGCTGATCCTGGACTGTTCCTCGAGCATGACCGCGAAGATGCAATTCGAGAACAAGGAGCCTACGCGATTTGCAGTTGCTCGGGACCGAATCAACACGATTATCAAGCGATTACCTCCGGAGAACTATGAAATCGGCCTGATGTTGTACGGTAATCGAGCTGGATGGTCGGAAACTTCCAACGAGATTGTGTGGCGGAACCCGCAGGACAAGGGGCTTCATCCGGGCGCCGACGTCCAGCTGGTCCAGCCGATCAAGCGGATGATCTATCGGGACAGTGCCGGAAAGGTGGTCGATCATCGCGAGGAGATCGCCGAGGTACTCGAGTCAGCCGGACCGTGGGGTGAAACGCCGCTTTACTATGCGCTGACTCTCGCCATCGATGCCTTTGATCGTGAGAAGCAATCTCCCTGCAGTATCATTGTCGTAACCGACGGGATCGACGAGCAAAGCACCGACGCACCCAACCCAACTCATCGAGTCGATGTGGAACAACTGCTGGCCGACCCCAGGTATTCCGGCACGCGAATTGACATTGTGGAATTCGGCCGGTCAGCAACGGACAAACAGCAGGATGCCAAGAAGCGAGGGGACTTGAAGGCGATCGCGCGCAACCCCAATTCGGGCGGCGACTTTCACGAAGCCGAGGATCCGAGTAGCCTGCTGCAGAAACTCGAGGCGTCCATCGAACGTGTAAAATTCTACGTTGCACCTGAACTCGCTTCTTCACGGGCCGCTGGGCAAGCGATCGATCTCGGCAGCAGCTGGACCATGCAGCCAAACCAAAAGACGCAACAGTACACGATCCAACTCGTCGGCGCACGGCAGCCTGTCGGCGAGCAGATTGAGTTGCAGGGAGGCGAAGCGTTGGAACTGGAGTACGATCGACCGGCACAGCGGCTTGAGCACCGGCGTTACGAGGACGCGCTTCGCGAGGCGGCTGAAAACCTGGTGGATCCGTTGAAGAGCGAGCGGCGTCTGTTCATTGCCACGCACAAGGCAACACGCCAGGGCAATCAGGTCACGATGTTCGTTTCGGTTCAAAATCAGACGGCCCATCGTTTCAGCCGGCGCCCGCGCCACGCCTGGTGCGAAGTGCGGCCCAGCATGTCGAACTCGAGCGCCCATCAACCGGTCTACGTCTTTTACGATCTCTCATTCGTGCCGAACCGCCCGGTTCCGGTCCTTCAACTTCAGGTGCCGCAATGGCCGGCCAACGTGGAGACAGCTACCGTCCAGATGTGGCTCCACATGGACGACGACGTTCAGGCCAATCACGTCGTCGATATCACGTCCCTGGAAACCACGACCCATCGGTACCCCGATCTGCCCGAGATGAGTTTTCGAATCGAACCTCGGCCAGGTACCAACGACGAACCGTACCGAATCGTCGTGATCGAAGAACATCAACCGAATACCGATTTGGTGAATGTGCGCCTGCTCGCTCAACCTCCGGCAGATCGGATCGTGCACAGCTTTATTTCGGCCGCCAACCAGGTGCGGCATGTGTTCGTCTACAATGACCGAACCGTGATCGCACGGCAGACCCCTCAAATCTCCATAACGTCCGAGGAACGGCTCAAGAAGAACGCGGTTTTCACCAGGCCGCTGGAGATCACCATTCCTCGCCAGTAGCGGGCCGTGATTGGCGGATCGACACGCCGGCGGCCTTAAACTTTGCCTGCTTTACCGCATCCGACGGGCGTCCCCCGCGTTCAATCGAAGAATGGGCGACACAGGCCGCATTTTCGCAAGAGCGACTGTCGTAGACCCGATGGATATAGAAAGAGAGCATTCCACACCCCGCGTTCTACGCACCTCCCTTTGCCGAGGAAGTAGCCCGATGTACCGTGAACGGCAATTTTCCCGCGACCTGAGTCCTTATCGAATTTCTCGAATCCTGGCACTGCTGGTGGTTGTCTGTGTGACCGTACAGCCGCTACGGGCCGGTGACGATTGCTGCGATCGCTGTGGGGCGAACGGTTGCCGTATGGCGACCAAGACGGTCATGGTCCCCATGACGGTTGTCGAGACGCGAATGAAGACTTGTGTCGTCAAGAAAACGGTCGAACGGGAAGAGACGTACACTGTCTTCCGACGAGTTCCGGTACACCGAGAATTCAACAAGGAAGTCTGCTACCTTGACGACGAAGTCAAGACCAAGGAGATCGAAGAGACCAAGTGCCGGGTCATCAAGGTGCCGGTGGAACGCACCATTCATGTCAAAGTGCCTGTGCGAGAGATTCAGACTCAAATGGTGCGACGCGAACGGTGCGTCGACGGGCATAAAGTCATCGTCGAAGAACCTTGCACGCGCGAAGTCATTCGCAAGACCGATGACATTCGAACCGAGATGTGCCAGGAACCGCAACTCGTCTTCGAGACGAACAAGCGGACCATCGATTACTGCGTCAAGGTGCCGAAGAAACGCGTGATCCCCTGCACTGAGGAAACGACCTACAAGCTGGTCCCCGAGCAGCGAACGCGCACCGTCACCGTCTGCGTTCCGGAGATCGTCAAGAAGCCGGTCGAGGTCACCTGCACGAAAATGGTGCCTCGGACCATCACTTGCTGCCCAAAGTGCGGGCGCAAATAACTCACCACGCCTGGCGTCCATGATCGGCACAATTCAACGCACTGGCGGTCGGAGGCTCCTGTCCCGATAGCCAACGTATGGCGAGACGCTCGAAGCCGATTCCGGTTCTTCATGAGCCGGCGTGGCTGAACGGTAAGTGATTGTCCTGGGGGACAGTAGCAAACGGGCTCGGAATTCACTAGGATTTTATCCAAGCCTGTTCACGCTCCCTGTCCCCGTCGGAGAATCCGCACCATGTGGCACTTTCTTGTCGCCTCGTCTTTCCCGACCCTCCGCTCCACCGTTCGACGGGTCGCCTGCGACGGCCGTCGTTTCCGGCGCATGGCGCCGTTGGTCATCCTTCTGGCGACCGTGCTCGTGCCGGTAGTGACGCCGGCAAAGTCGCTCCGCGCCGAGACCGCCGAACGGCCGAATATCGTTTTCATTATGGCCGACGACCTGGGCTGGGCCGAGTTAGGCTGTTACGGCCAGAAGAAAATCCAGACGCCTCGAATTGACGGTCTGGCCGGGCAGGGAATGCGATTCACGAATTATTACACGGGTGCTCCCGTCTGCGCACCGACTCGATGCGTTTTGATGACCGGCAGGCATTTAGGACACGCCCAGGTCCGGGGGAATTTCGAATTCACTGACGGCAAGTGGGACGCGTTCGGCGGGCAGATGCCGCTGCGTGCAGGAACAGATACCGTCGCGACGGTGCTGAAACAAGCAGGGTACGCGACCGGCGCCTTTGGAAAGTGGGGCTTGGGCGGCGTCGGTACCACGGGCGACCCGCTCAAGATGGGATTTGATCGGTTTTTTGGCTACAACTGCCAACGTCACGCACACAACTACTTCCCGCGTTACCTCGTCGATAACGAGAGTCAGTTCATGCTGGAAGGTAATGATCGAGGCCTTCTGGGCAAGCAGTATGCACCGCAAGTGATCGCCGATCAGTTGCTTCAGTTCATACGACATCATCGGGATGAGCCGTTCTTTGTGTATTATCCGACGGTCATTCCGCACCTTGCACTTCAGATCCCGCCGAAAGAGATGGAAGCCTACCAGGGAAAATGGCCAGAGACGCCGTACGCCGGCAGAAGCTACTTGCCTCACCCTACGCCACGTGCCGCCTACGCCGCCATGATCACTTTCATGGATAAACAGGTCGGTCGAATCCTGGACCTGCTCGACGAACTCGACCTCTCCGACAACACGATCGTTTTCTTCACATCCGACAATGGCACCACCTACCTTCCAGGCCAGGCGGACTTCGAGTTCTTTGAAAGCGTCGGGCCGCTTCGAGGCCTGAAGGGATCGGCCTACGAAGGCGGCATTCGTGAACCCATGGTCGTCCGTTGGCCGGGACGCATTCGACCGAACTCAACCAGTTCGCTGATCGCCGGTCATGTTGATGCGATGGCCACACTGGCTGATCTGGTCGGTGTCCGCGTCCCTTCCGAAACGGACGGTGTTAGCGTCCTGCCGACGTTAACGGGCAAGGAACGCGATCAGAAGAAACACGAATACTTGTTTTTTGATTTCCCTGAATATGGAGGCCAACTGGCGGTTCGAATGGGAAAATGGAAGGGGATTAGAACCGACTTGAAAAAGAACCCTGACGCCCCTTTGCAACTCTACGACTTGGATTCCGATATCGGCGAACAACATGACGTGGCCGAAAAACACCCGGAAGTTGCCCGGCGAATCGAACAGATCATGGTCGAAGCACGAACGAAGTCCGATGTGCCCCGATGGCAATTCGGCCGGTACCGGAGCTAGCGTCTCTTGCTCCGCGGTCGTTGGGCTCTGCTCCGGCCCGCGATCGGTCTGGAACCGGTTTTCGACAGCCTGCGATTCGACATCGCGGCGCGCCGCATTCGAAAGCTGAACATTGCCGCGACCGCGCAAGGCGAGGGCCGCAAACAGATAATGCCATTCCAAGAAGTCTTTCCAAAGGAAACGACGATGGTCCGTACAATGCTCGAATACTTGTTGACCCTTCAGATAACCAAACGACCGGCACTTGTCCTGGGTGCCATGTTCTGCTTGCTTGCCGTTGGCTGCACTCATTCGGAGCCGACGAGCACATCCTCATCCAGTCCGACGGACTCGACAGACACTGCGTCCGGCCGGGCGAGCGACGGATCGAAGACGCAGAAAGTCTCGGGCGACGATCCACAAGTCGTCAAACACTTTGAGAATGCCGGCGCCAAGTTGACATTCGACAAAAACGGGCGAATTCTCGAGGTCGACTTTCGCGGTACTCAGGCCGATGATGGGGCGCTTGACGGCGTTGAACAATTGTCGCAACTCAAGACTCTGCTTCTCAACGACACACAAGTTTCCGATGCCGGGCTGAAAGTGATCGGTGGTGCCGTCTCCCTGCAAATTCTCGACCTTCGTGGATGTACGGTGTCTAATTCGGGGCTTTCCAACCTCACGCCACTCGCACGCCTGCGCGCGTTGCGACTCTCCGGAGAAAACGGTCTCACCACGGTTGACGACGCGGGGATGGCGTCGATCGGCAAACTCACCAACATTGAATCGCTCTATCTCGATCATCTCTGGGTCAGTGAAGTCGGTCTCGAACAGCTTGCCGAACTCAAGAGACTTCGTGAGCTCTATATGGCCCGCACGCTCGTCGGTGACGAAGCGATCGCCGTGCTCACCCAGTTCCCACAACTGGCCAAACTGAGAATCTCAGCAACACAGATCACCGACACCGGCATGCAATCCCTGGCCAATCTGACGGGACTTCAAGAGCTGGATCTAAGCGAAAACAGCCAGATATCGGACGAGGGCATGCGAAACCTCTCGGGCCTGAAGGAACTCACTCGGCTCAATCTTTGGCGGGTCGCGATCACGGATTCGGGCATCCACGCACTGGCCCCGCTGACGAATCTGAAATGGCTCAACCTGGACAACACGCAACTGACCGACGCTGGACTTGTCGATCTCAAGGGAATGAGTCGCCTCGAATTCCTGCATCTGGGCTCGACCGGCGTCACGGATGCCGGACTCGCACAACTGGCGGGATTGGTGCATCTGAAGGAGCTGAAAGTCACGCGCACTGCGGTCACATCCGCCGGTGTAGCGATACTCAAGAAGAGCCTCAAGGAGACCGAGATCCAATTGAAGTACATCGAGGGCCAGTAAGGCACTCGGCGATACCGCAATGCGCCCCAGCTATGGACGGTCTCGTGGCCAGACGAGTGAGTCGATGCAGGGCGTCGAACGTATAACTGTTCGCAAAATCGTCCGTACCACCCGCCGTGGCCGATAATCTCCTCCGGTCACCAGCCGCATCGTAATCGCTGGCAAGAACGACCCACAACAGCCTGCCGGTGTTCGAGTCCCGAAGGGACGGCCCTAAGCCAGCCCGGGGTGAAGCGA
>CAYNDU010000143.1:0-11087 GCA_964395615.1 uncultured Pirellulaceae bacterium
AGACGTCATGATATTTTGTGAGCCCACACGCTCAAAGTAACGCACGCTCTCCCAGCATGCATGATGTGCCGGCCGAGGGTCCGCTCGTTGATCCGCGACTGACGACTTAGGAGTCGCTGTCGCGGTTGAGGTAGCCGGCGCTCGAGTCGAAGTAGCGTTTTCTTCGAACCGTAGCGTATTCATCCCGCTCGCGCTGTCTACGTTGCAGATCTTCGATGTTAGCCTGGCAAAGTCGGCAACCGATGGTCTCGAGATGGAATCGAATGTACTGCGAGTGTTGTTCGTCGAGCACTCCGAGCAAGAAGCTGCCCATTTGTTCGCGGGTCGGACAACTTGCTCGGTGGCGACGCCAAATGGCCCCGAGCGAATGGACTCCTGCGTCGCGGCGGCCGTTGATCTCGGCCAGGCGCTGCAGAAGCTCGGACGAGTCCCGGACGGCCGTTTCAACTCGGGCCATCTCTTCGGGCGAAAGAGCTTCGTCCAGGTAGGCTTCCAATTCTGAATCGGACAGTGGTCGAGTCATGTCGTTTTTCGTGCAAGGGAACGAGCTATCAAACGCGGATCGGCGCCCCAATTCACTCCCGGGGCCCATATCGTTGGCCTTAGTCTTTAGCTGGCGCGTAGAGTTCAGGAAACACATCCTCCGACAAGCCTTGCCTGCGGATCATGGACCGTAGGCGAGCCAGGAAGTCGAACTTGAAATTGGCGACTTGTTGCTCGGAGATATCTAGTTGAGTTGCGACACCCTTGTTGGCCCAGCCACGCACGAAGAGCAACTCAGTACACTGTAACTTGGTCCAGTCTCCCCGCTGCTGCCAACGGGAGATTTGTTCCTTCAAGGCACTGACCAGCGCTTCTTCTTCCAGGCCGTGTCGCTCGCCGCTACGAGCAATACTACTGGCTGCCCGCCCGGGCCCCTGCAGTTGCCAATCGCCACCTGAGTCGGAACCGGAGGACAGCGGGATACTGGGCCGGCGCCCTTCGCGTCGCAAGTGATCGGTCAATTTGTAGGCGCAGATTGAAAACAGGTAGCTTTCCAGCGGTCGTCGTCCGTCATAATTCGGGAGGCTATTCACGAAGCCAATAAAAGCCTCTTGGACAATATCCTCACTTGCTCCCCGGTGCCCGATGCGGCTCTCCACAAACGCCAGCAATCGGCCCTCGTATCGCGAGATCAGGTCGCTCCAGGCGTCCGCGTCGCCATTTCGAATACGCTGGACCAACAGGCTGTCGGTGTCTGAGGAACCGGACATGAATGGCCATTTAGGGTGCGTGGGATCTTACAACGTTCGACACTCGCTGTGCGAGCCGCTGGCTCCTGAATCTGTGCGGCTGAATGGACCCGGTGGCAGGCAACGGGCCGAAAACCTGCCGGCGGGGCTTGCGTGGAGATCCAGCGAGTCCGAGATACGACCCGAAAATGTTCTGGTCGTATCGCTCGACCGGCTCTTACCCGCCCTACCCCATCCACAACGAGCGTCGCGTGCTGATGACGATCAACCGGCGGCCGACGGAACGCACGAAACGAACTAACGGGTATTCGTTTCAACCGGCCGACAGTTCAAATCTGAATCAGTGGGATCGAACGGGCTGCTACCCATCCGGCTGCAACCAACACCAGTATTGCTACTGCCGTGACAAATCGCAAGCGGCCTGAGTAAAACCCTCGAGTGGCCGAATCGACGCGAAAATAGCCACTGAGCAACAGCAGCGTCCCGAAGACGCCGGCGGCGACAAGTCCCACGCGGACCAGCTGAGCGCGCGCGACGACCGTGTGCCAGTCTTGCTCGATCTGTTGGTGAAAGTCGGGACCCAATTCCAGTTTGGCGTGCGTCTGGTAAGTGACACCAACTGAGGGAGAAATGACCTTCTCGCTGAAGACGTTTTCCGGGGAAACAAAGAGAGATCGTATGTCATCCTCGTGATAGCCGACCCACGTGGAAGCCCCAGTGTTCTTCAGATAGCGGTCAATATAGCGATCGACCTCTTCTTTGAGCCGTCGATTGAGTGCCAATCGCGAATCACGGAGACGTAGCTGAACGCCCGAACAGACCGCGATCACATGTACATCTCCCTCGTCGGCTTCCTCCTGTTCGACCCATTCCGGCCGAGCGTCGAGGTCAATCAAGACGCTCGTCAAGTCGACGGGTGAACCGGCGGGACCTTCAGCGGGCGCGGTTGGGTCTTCCGCCAAGGAATCGGTTGGAAGTTCCGAATCATGCAGAGCCCGTGTTTGGATTTGTGGAGTATCTTTGGGCGTTTCTTTTGGGTCGACGGGGGCCGAATCGTGGTTCGTCCGATCGTGGTTCGTCCGATCCCTCGCTGATCGGGTCGGTTTCTGATCGGGCTCAGCGGCCGATTCGTCCGATCCGCGAGAAGGGTCATTCAAAGTTCCCGGATCCACCAATTCGGTTTCAATCTGTGGCATGGGTTCAGCCGCCAACGCGTGGTCTGAATGCATCGTGATCCGCACGTTTGGAGCGGTGGCGGCCCAGAGAACGAACAGCGCACCGGCCAGGCAGAACAGGCCGACAATATTCCATCCAATGGAACGGCACGCGTGCTGTCGACGCGACGCGCAGCAGCCTTGCATGACGGTGACGACAGCGAGCAGACAAATGACTAGTACGATCCAGTTCATGGTCGGTCCCTCCTATACTTCAACCGCATCACGGGCGATGCGGGATCGTTGCTGGGTCGTCATCCACGGAGCGGAGATTTGGGTTGCAACTGATATCGTGACGGCCAGCATGAATCCCCAGGGAACTTGCCAGGGAATAATCATGGCCCAGAAGACGGCCACCATGGTCGCCCACAAGCTGAACCGAGTGGACCGTACGGGATCTGCCTGTTTCCACCACCGAAGAATCAGGAACAGGGTGGCAAAGTAGGTAAGGAAAGCAGCAAGGCTGGGAGCTCCATCGGCCGAGAGCATGCCGCTCGGGATGATATCGGGAGGCAGCTCCAACACGTTATACATTTCAGCAGTCGACAGGCGAACCATCAACACATTGGCCAAAAAATAGACGGCCAATCCGAAGACCAGTCCGGAGACCAGCATGGCGAAGCGGCGAAGCACGTCGTCGCCGTCGCGGCCCTCCCAGAACTTTCCGATCCCGAGAATCATCCACGATCCGATGACGCTGCTACAGGTCATCCAGGTGAAAAACGTCCAGTTATCGACTGAGCCGTCAAGGCTACGGTCGCCGGCTAACATGATGACCAGGCATAAAACACCGCAGACGATTGCGGAAAAGAGCAGCGAACCGGTCAGCTCAGCCATCCTCTCGGTCAATGGCTTGCGGGCCAGTGACTCGCGAGCCGACTGGCGCCAGGACGTACGGCGGAGTCGTCGACTTCGGCGGCGCGTCGGTTCTTGTCGCGATACGAGTTCCGTCCGCTTCGTTTCCGTCGTGCTCGGTGCTTCCGGCTGGGACCGGGCCTTGCCGACGACCAGTGAACGTATCGCGAAATAGACCGCGTACAGGATTCCGAGCGAGAAGGCAAGGGGAACGAGGATCTCGGAATTGACAATCAGGATGATAATCGCGGCGACCAGCAACACGACCTTGATTGGCGTACTGATATTGGCTGTGCGCCACCAGTGCGTTACGCGATGGTAGCCATCAACAACGGCCGCGGCAATTGGCTCGCGATCCTCTCCAGCAGTCTGCGTCGCACCGCTTGCCGAATGGGCGGTCCGGGCGCTTGCCTGGCCGGAGCCAACAACCTCCACGACTGGACCGAAAACGATCTCGTCGCTTACCGTCCCATCCTCGCCGATATAAACCGGATCGACCGCCGCAACGACAACCGGGGGAATGTCCCCGACCGGCGAGTGGGCCGTGGGGTTGCCGGTGAGTTCCGCGATCGGTTCCGATGAGCGGGCCGTGTCAAATTGAAGAGCATGCAGCATTTCGCTGACACTCGAAAATCGTTTGGCGGGATCCTTGAACAGGCAGCGGCCAATCACTTTTTGAAAACGGGGTGACACGCCACCCAGATCGGGTGCGGCGGTCAGGTGTTTCATGATGATTTCCTGACTGCTCTCACCATCAAACGGCACTCGACCCGTCATCATTTCGAACAAGATGATCCCAAGTGCATAAATGTCGATTTCTTTGCCGTAGACACCCTTTCCAATCTCCGGAGCCATGTAATGGAATGTGCCGACACTCTCGGTCTGTCCACTGCGACGGCTGCATGAGATAAACTTCGACAGCCCGTAGTCGCCGATTTTGACAATGTTATCATCGCTGAAAATGTTGCCCGGTTTCAGATCCCGATGGACGATTCCATGATCGTGAAGGTAGGCCACTCCGGCTGCGATACCAGAAAACCAGCTGCGCACCAGCTCCATCGGCATACCGTTTGGATTTCGATCGATGACGTCCTTCAGGCTCTCGCCGTTGATGAACTCCATGACGATCCAACCTTCGCCCTGATCGTCATATTTGATGTCGTAGATCGAGATCAAATTGGGGTGGTTCATATTCAGGCAGTGCGTGACACCGCGGATTTCGACATCTAGATTGCGTTGTATGCGTTTGAGCGCAACTTCCTTACCGGCATCGCTGGTCGCGAAGTAGACTTCGCCGAATCCGCCGATACCGACACCACGTTTGATGGTGTAGCCGTCCAGGGGACGTGCTCCGGTAGAGTAGACGAATTTCATAGGACCGTTTCCTGGGCGATAAGGCGCATGTTTGGCAACCGTGTCGTCGGTCCGGTCGCCACCTGATTCCAGAGTAGCGGCTGGCTCGTGCATTTGTCCAGTTTCTCCCTCATTTTGCCCGTGATGGTCGATACTCACGACAATTCCTCGAGGCTCATGGAAAAATCGTTCCCTGCTACGTGTGATTGCAGGCTCAAATTCCCTCTACCGTCGCACAGACGGCCGTCGATCTCGATCGAATCCATCGCTCGGCAAAACAGGTCTCCATCGCGACGGTACAAGACGACGTCCTTGTCCCAGTCGCGGCAAACTACGTGATTCTGCCACTTGGGACCTAACACGCACGATTCGGCCATCAGTAATACGGCGTCGGCTGTTGGGCGTGTTCGGTGGTGGCTCACAAAATCCAGGCGTGCCGAAGCACTTAAGGCATGCGGCTGGCGAAATCGTAGCCGGACCGTGCCGGCCAATTCGATTTCGTCCCCGTCGCTTAACAATGTCTTCCCTCGCACCGGCTGGCCGTTAATGGCCGTTGCTTGCAACGGCACGATCACATAGCCTTCTCCAAGCCGGCAGATTTTGGCGTGTTGTCTCGACACGTCTGCCTGGATCGGAATGTCGACATGGTAAAGCGGGCTGGCCTGTCCCAACATGACCTCGCTACCCATACAGACCAGGTACCCGCCGACTCCGTCGACCCATAACAGGAACCGAGGTCCGGTGGCATCGTCGGAGATCGTTACCGTTGGTGCCAATCGGGGACTAGCCGAGTCGGCTGGGGGACCCGAAAGGACGGCGCGAGCTGCCTGGCCGGGCGGCGGACTGTGAGAATCTCGGAAACGGGCTCCGACCTTGGCCCAGGCCCGACGCCTCATGTCGCGGGCCAGCCGATTCACCGGTGCCATATCCAGTAACCGCTCCGCCGTCTGAAGCACATCGCTCCACTGTTCGTCGGCCACGCTTCGATGCAGTTGCTCGGTCAGGTCGCGGAACGGATCCACCTGGTTCCGATACTCCTGTCGACGTGAACTGGCCTTGGCCAGATGCGGGCAGATAGCCTCGGCGGCCGCCACCTGTTGTTCCGCCTCGCCGAATTTGCCCCGGCTCGCCAGATGCTGAGCGGACTCGAAACGCCGGGCAGCTTCCATGTACAACTTAATCGACTCGTTGTTGACCCCGTGACGCTCGAGGCTCTCGAGCAGTGAGATGGCTCGTGCCGGATCACCAGAAACGATGTGGTTTTCGGCTTCGCCGAGTGCCAGGGCCACGATCTCTTGCCGTGCGGCCAAAATGGAGTCGATCTCGCCAGCTAACGCCGTCGCCTGCTCCAGGTCACTCCAGCCGGCCGTCGCCTCACCATGCACGACCCGTTGTCGAGCACGCTCGGCCAGCCGGCCGGCTACCCGTGTCGCCAGCCGCTTGCCGGGCAGATATTGGCGAAGATCTCCGTCGATCAGGAACCGCTGAGCCTCGCCCAACTGGCCTTGCTCCAGCGCCTCTTCCGCCTCGCGCAATTTGAACCGCCAGCCCTGAAACATGGCAATCGCCCAATCGATTCGTGTCGAGATAGAAGAACACACCCGCCGCGTCTGCCGAGCATCCCAGGGGAGATCGTGAGCGACGAGTCCAAAAAAGGGGCCCGGACATCGCTGTCCGGGCCCCGGCCTTGGTCATGTTTCTACTGGACCAGCGCCTTCACCAGAGTGTCCGTCTCCGGGCTCTCCTCGAAATACCTGGTCACGGCGTCCACCACGTTTTCGTGATCGTCCGTCTCTTCCACGTCCAACGGAATTCGATCATTCAGCTGTACCGCCTGATTCAGGATCTTCTCCGAGACATCCAGCCGAGTGCCGATCTCGTCAATTAACTCGCGCGTCCGAGCCAACCGGCTGTCGTCAAAATTGAACTCGCTTGTCGTTTGAGCGACTTCGATCATTTTCGATCGGGCCTGAAGATTCTCGACCTCGACCTCCAACTGCCGCTTTGAAGCCAACATGCTCTCCAGCTTCTCACGAGCGGCACCCAGCCCATTCTCTCGGGCCGCCATGATTCGCTGAAGCTTGTCAACGGTTGCCTCCGCCGTGCGGAAATGCTGGAAACGATTGGCCAAGTCCGCCTTTACCTGGTTTACGGAATAGCTCCGACCTGCGTAGACAAAATGGCTCCCTCCACTCCCAACGTCGTCCCGTAGCCGCAGAATCTCGCCACGCGATTTGGCAAGCATCTGCTCTTGCCGAGCCAGATTGCGTTGCAGCTTGGCAACTTCCACTTCCTCGCGAGCGATTCGCAGCATGTTCTGCTCGATTTCTGGCTTCAAATCCTCGATCATGCCTCGAGCACGGTCAATCTCGAACTCGATCGGAACTTTGCTCTTCATGCGATGATGAACGTTCGAAGCGGCCGTCGTTACGTAACTGACCATTCCACGGCCTGTGAGCAACACGCCCAACAGCAAGACTGCCGCACCAATAAACAGTGTCTTCTTGATCATTTCCTTAGCCCTCCACGAGTCGGTTTGATTTGCCGCAGTTCATTCCAGTCTCTCGATAACCGCCATGTCACACGCCCGATGCCATGCATCTCCGGTTAGTTCGCCCCGTTCCGCCGGTTATTGGGTCCGTTGAGTTTTTTTTCCCCTATTTCCGTTATTATCCTACGGCCGTTTTGACCGTGGCACGTCAATCTCCTGTCCGGTAACCCCGTTCGCTACCGTCGATCGCACTTCGCCCCCCCAAAGGGGAGAGTGTTGATCGGAGCGGATACCCGATCGCTCGCCCGTCGGATCGGCGGGATCTTAGGTTGTAACATGCTGGAAAACAACGAGTTGTGCGTCCGTCGATAGATCGGTGATCTGCTCGTTCCATTCGATAAGTCCCCTGATTCGACTGGCCTGCTCGCCGCGTGTTCTGCCGATCGGCCACATGGGGTCGGACGCACTGGCTCCCGCCGCCGCAAGTCGACGGCGGACCCGACTCTCGCGATCCGGTGATCCGCGCCGGTCAGCAGCAATCCGAGGTGGACGATTCCGAGTTCGCTCCGATAACGTTAAAAGAGGCCCGCTGGAAAGGGCACCTCGGATGCCCATGTGGGTCATTCCGCAACCCTGTGGTTCATTCGGCAACATAGCTGACGTCAAAACGAAACACTTACCGTCAGGACCGATTGAAATCGCAGTGATGGGAGAAGATTGAGAAAATACTGTAAGTCGATATTTTGTAGGAAGTTAGATTCGGTCGGCTGGAGTCGCTTCCAGTCACTGGCACGGGAAATGCACGAGATGCAGGTGAGATGCAAGTGAAATGGCAGGTGAAATGCAGGTGAGATGAGAATCGGGCAGAGAACGGCGTCTCGGGCAAGGGTCGAGAAGCAAACAGGAAGTCGGAGCTTCGACTCAATCGATGATTCGGCGGAGGACATCCATTATGAAAACGCACAGCCAATCGATCAGGACCCAGGAATTCGTGGGGCGCGTTGCGGAGTTGGATGACGCCAGTTTGCGAACCGGTCACGCGACCCTCGATGCCGACCGTTTGGCGCCCTTCGGTCGTTGGATCGATGAACGACTCGACCGACTCGAAGACCGTTTTCGACACTTGTGCACGGCCCGGACGCTGCGAAAATCGATCGGCCGTTAGGTCTGGTTCGTTTTCATCTGACTCTTCAGCCGAGCGATGTTGACTCGGCAACCTCGGCCAAAGGCTCTTCGGAGAGATCGCAAACTGGGTCGGACGCACGGACCGGTCGACTTCGTCGCAACTTGCCTTTGGACATCAACAAAAGCCCGCCGACCGTCAATCCTACACCCAGCAACAGGGTGACCGAGAGCGACTCGCCGAAGATCAAGATACCGGCCAGGGCAGCCATTGTTGCCTGGGTGGCATTGAGCGCATTGACGTAGACAATAGGGATCAACTGCAGGGACTTCGTCAGTGAGAGAAACGCCAACGCGTTGAACAGCCCGCCCAGCATCATTGTCCAAAAGACGGGAGCCGGCGTGGCGAGCATGGCCGGGATTCCGATTTTCAGGACACTGAAAGTGCCCAACGCGATGACACCGGTGAGGGTCACCGTCACGAGATTGCCAAGCACGGAGACGCGATCCGTAACGGCATAGCGTATCACGACACCGAGCACGGCATAGGCGATACCGCACAAGCAACCGGCTGCGACGCCGCCCGCGATCATCCAGAATGAAGGCAGGTTCCCGTCGACAAAAATCGAACGGGAAGCTTCGCCGGCGCCGAGCGAGAGCAGGCAGATAGCCGCGATCAGAATACCGGTGGCCATGGCTGTCCGTCGCGATACGGCTTCGCCCAGGAAGATGCGTCCGAGAATCGCACCACCGACAATCATCGTTCCCAGTGTCAGGGGTACCACCAGAGCGATGCCGATAATACTCAGTGCCCACTGGAACATCACGTTGCCACACAGTTGGCAGAAGAGAGACGTTATCACCAGGATGCCCCAGGGTTTCAAAGGTGGCCAGCCTGGTTTGTATCGGAGTTGCCGATAGATGAGCCAAGGTCCAAACAGGGCGACGGTCGGAAAGGCCTTCACCGCCGAGACCCAGACCGGGTCACTGGCGATCACGGCGCGCAGGCAGATGTTGGCCGCCGTATAGCCCAGCGCGGAACCAAGTCCGCAGAGCGAGCCATATACCAGCGGATCGCTCAGACGCACGACGAGCCCATGTTGTCTGGTGTCGGGGGAGTCAGGGGATTGCACGACGATATTCTAGTGGCGCGTCAAACGACTGCCCATAGGGCGGTCGCTGTCGGATCGTGCAGCGGTTCTCGTTCAAATGGACGACATCGGCCCGTCCAACCGACCGAATGAATGAGGCCCGGCATCCTCTACTTCGAGCCCTTTATTGGCCCGGGAACGTTCGTCGGTTCCTTCAGGGCCAATTCTCCCTTGTGGGCCTCGAACCACGTCTCCCACTTCGTAAATGCGGCCGCTCGCTGCCCGTCCTCCACGAACCCGAACGTCCAGATGCGGTAAAAGGTTTCCGAATAAGGTTCGAGCAGCGCAAAACCAAAATCCTTCGGTTCCTGGTCGAGCATTCGCAAGAGCATGACGAGGACGACGTCGCGAACCTCGATCTTCACCGGACCGTTCTTAATCGCCGGGTTGGTCCACGTGTGGAAGACGTTTTCGTTGTCCAGGTGTTTGAGCAGTCTCTCCGCATCGCGACGCGTCCCGAATCGCGCCAACGCAATGGCACCGTAGGGAATCGAGCTACCGGCCGTGCCCGTTTCTTCGAGGACTTTTCGAGCCATTTCCAGGCCCGATTCTCGAAAGTCGTACTTCATTGCTAGTTGCAACGGTGTCCAGGCGCTGCCTCGATCAACTTCGCATTTCAGCCAGGTGACAAGCAACTGTCGGACTTCTCTAAACGACTTGCCCTGCGTGATCAGAGGAGCCGTTTGAGGCATTTGCAACAGGCTGGCCATCCTCCCATTGACGGAACTGAATGTCTTGAGTGCATTCGGTTTGAGTTGCAACTGGAGCTGTGTATCGACGAACAGCAGTGTGGCCAACGTCCCTCGAGTGACACTGTTCGATGCCCCGCCGAAGATCCTGGACGTCGTAAGCTGCTCCAGACGCGAGGCGTACTGCCAGGTTGCTTTTCCTGGATTGGCATCGAGTGTTTCCAGTAGTTTTGGTTCGGTTCTAAGCATCTGCAGAAAGAGCTGACGACTGGTCGGAGTGTTTCCTACCTGCGATTGAAAGGACTTCCAGCCAGGCAAATGAAGGGCCGATTTTCCCGTCTCCAGAAAACTCTCCGTCAGCTGATCAAACTGCTCCTGGTCGATCTTCAGCAATACGTGGTATGCGGCCAGACGAAGTTCCAGGTCGGCATCCTTCAACGCACGAGTCAACGCCGGCCGCACTCGGATTCCCAACCGAAGTAACTCTCGCTCCGTCCCCTGTCGGACCGCGTATTCCGGACTGGCCAGCTTTCGTACCAATTTCCAGTGATCGTGTTCGGTTGTATCGCGTTGAGCCCATGCCGGCTCGGTGCAGGCCTGCATGAGGAAGGCCACTAGCAGCGTCACGCCGACGATGTGCAATGGCCCATGCCGTATTACCAGCTGTATCATGGTCGTTTGAGCTCCAGGCCTCTGCGCCCGCCTTTGACCGAACGCGGCTTTTCTTGCTCCGTCCTGCCAAGCCAACGGCCTTGTTTCTTCAGCCGTCGGCTGCATCCCTATTGTACACCAGAACCACCCTTGGTCCGACTGCGGGTTGGCGATCGAACATTGAGTGATTCGCTGCGACGACGAAAGCACGTTACAACGTATCTCAGCTGATCGTGGCACCCGGGCCACCGCGGTCGAGGTGTTTCCCGTCGCCCAGGGGTGCAGGAACGGGCTCGTTTTGGGTGGACGTATTATTCAGCGCGATCTTG
>CAYNDU010000144.1:0-11076 GCA_964395615.1 uncultured Pirellulaceae bacterium
TGCCTGAGGGAACACCACGAAGGGCACGAAGAGCACGAAGGATGGAATTCGACGAAGAAACCGAAGAGAAGCTCGCTAGACTCCGGTCCTGGCTGTCCAAGAATAGGAGGCTCATCAAGGAATGATCGGGGAGAGCTTAGCGTGTATTATTACAAGAATCTGGGCGGTACCCTAGAATCGGTCGAACCGCCGCGGGTGGTGGTTCGTAGAATCGCCAGAGTGCCGACGGACGAAACGGAAAGATGCCCCCGTCCCCCGATGCGGGTGGTATGGCCATTTCCAGGGCACTCCCACATCATGTCCCCTGGATGTAGACGGTCGTTGCATATCCGACACATAACCTCCTAAAGGGCCGCCCGGCAACTTGTATCGTGACGACTTCGGAAACGGACGTACCGGACGAGGGTCTCGGAGCACCTTGGTTGCCGGCCCGGAAGAATAAAAGGCGGTCTGCCGGCTGGGCAGCCGGTCGCGCGGTACGTCGATGGGCGTGGATCTGCATTCTCATGGCGATCGGAACATTCGCCGGGATGGGCGAATCGCCGTGGAGTCCGATTTCCCGTGTGTCGACTCGATGTTGGGCCGGGGAGCTTGCCGAATGGGATTTCCCGCTGGTTGTGGCTCGATTTCCCGATACTGCGTTATGGGGTTGGCCAACCGATTTTGAAGCCTCACCATCCAAGAATTCTTCGCGCGCTCGGTTTCGACCGATGCCGGTCCCTTGCGGCCCGGGAGGACGATTGTACGTGTTAAGGCCGGGCAAGCCTCCCGTCCTGTTAACCGGGCAGTTTCACAGTGCGGCCGATCCCGCGGTTTCGTTTGATGGGAAGCGAGTGCTCTTCGCTGGAAGGCGAAGAGAAGTGGATTCATGGAGTATCTTCGAGATCAAGCTTGACGGAACCGGCTTGCGTCAGATCACACGCGGGGCAGGTCATTGTCGATTGCCACGATATCAATCCACCCTGTATACGATTGTGTCGACGGAACCTTGGTATCAGATAACGTTTGTCGGCGATCAGGCCGGAACGCTCAATGACGAAGGCACTGGGATTGCGACGCACCTTTATGCGTGCCGTTTAGATGGGTCGCAAGTTCATCGCTTGACCTACAACGTTTCGGACGACAGTAGCCCGTTCTTAATGGGCGACGGTCGGCTGCTCTACTCGGCCCGGCAGCGGAGTTCGCTCGAGCACGGGAGTTTGGGCCGAGCGGCGATTATGAGCGTGGGGATTGACGGGGCCGATGGTGCTCTCTTTGCCTCGACAAAGGGGCGACAATGGAAGCGAACACCCTGCATCACCGATCGCGGTCTTGTGACGTTTGTCGAGAGCGACCGGTTGAACGTTACGGGAGGTGGCGAAATCGGTCGTGTTTCATTCCGGCGCCCGCTTAGGACGTACCAGGCGTTATCCACGGATAAAGACGGCCAGTTTGCCTGGCCTTCTCCGTGGCCTGGCGGCGGACTGCTTGTGTCGCATCGCACGAATGGAACTGAGCCGTATGCGGTTTGCTTGTACGATCCGGTATCGAACCGGCGTGTGCGCTCTTTGGCGAGTGAACCGGGCGAACATGTGATTCAAGCGGTCGCCGTTCGTCCGATTCGTGAACCGGACGGAAGGTCAAGTGTCGTGAATGAAGCGGACCCCTTTGGCCGCCTATACTGCTTGAATGCTCGTTTGTCGGACATGTCGCCCGGCCAGAAATGGTCCCCGGATCAGGTCCGGCGCATTCGGGTCCTCGAGGGCGTGCCCGGGGCGGCCACCGGCGAGAGCATGGGACGGCCGCACGTCGGAACTGACTTGAAGTTGGCCCCCCGCAGAGTACTCGGTGAGATTGACGTCTGTCCGGACGGTTCATTCAATATTCAGATTCCCGCAAACACACCGATTCAGCTTCAGGCGATAGACGGTGACGGCCTCGCTTCCCGCAGCTGCGGGTGGATCTGGGTCAGAAATCGCGAGCGGCGCGGCTGTATCGGTTGTCACGAGGACGGAGAATTGGTGCCGGAAAACATACTGGTCGACGCGGTCAAAGTGCCGTCCGTACCGTTAACGCCGGCACGAGACCAGCGGACGGCAGTCGACTTCCGGCATGACGTCTACCCGCTTGTAGCTGACAAGTGCTTCGCTTGCCACGGCCCGAACGGTACGAGCCCCGTCTTGGCAGGAACGA
Source organism: uncultured Pirellulaceae bacterium (assembly GCA_964395615.1). Lineage (GTDB taxonomy): Bacteria > Planctomycetota > Planctomycetia > Pirellulales > Pirellulaceae > CAYNDU01. The sequence goes on from CAYNDU010000144.1 coordinate 2,173, forward strand.
AAAACGGTTCTGACCGGAACGCGGATGGTGCTTCGATGGCATACCTTGCGCTGCTGGCCAACAGGGACGAGGGGGGCAAGAGCGTGACGCCAGCCGTGCTCCCGGGGTCGGCCCGTACCAGCCCTCTGGTTTGGCACGTCCTGGGCCGCAATACGACTCGAAGTCGGGGGGCGCCGTACACTGAACGGAAAGTGGTGCTGATCCCGCCCCAAGGCGAACAGCTGACCGAAGCGGAACAACAATTGGTCATGAAGTGGATTGATTTGGGCGCGCTGTTTGACAAACGCATCCTGAACAACGAACCGACACCGACCAAGGAATGACTCAACCCAGTGATTGGCAGACTTCTCAATGATCACCAAGTGGATGACTGACCGGGACGGCCCGTGCACACGTACGATGAACGACCGACTCGGTATCTACCCTTCAAAAGGGCCTGATCGATCGAGGCTTATTCGTTGCGTTGTCTTGTCGGCGGCAAGTCTGATGGTCTGCGTCGGCATGGTACGTGGTGGACCGCCGGACGCGAACTTGCCTCGGTTTACGGACGTGACCGAGTCGGCCCACCTCGATTTTCACCATCGATTTGGTGACGAACAGCTGAGCAACATTGTGGAGGGAACGGGCGCGGGCGTTGTGTTCCTCGACTACGATTCGGACGGGTGGCTGGATATCTATTTTCCGTGCGGGAGTTGGACGAAAGACGTCAATGACAACCGCGGGCGGAAATTCCGCGGCAAGCTGACGAATCGACTCTACCGAAACCTGGGTGATGGTTCGTTTTCGGACGTAACGGAGGCGGCCGGCGTGGGTGATCCAAGTTTCAGTTGCGGTGCTTCGGCGGCCGATTTTGATGACGATGGGGACCTCGATCTCTACGTCCTGAACTACGGGCCAAACGTGTTTTACGTCAATAACGGCAACGGGACCTTCACCGACGCGTCGAAATCGGCCGGCCTGGACCACTCGGCATGGAGCCTGTCGGCGCCCTGGTTCGACTATGACGGTGATGGAGATCTGGATGTTTACGTCGTCAATTATCTGAACTATGACGCCGGAAAATTCAATGCGTTTTATGCTGCCAAAGGGTATCCGGGGCCGCTCAGTTACAGCGGCCGCGCGGACACCATGTATCGCAACAACGGCGATGGGACGTTTACGGAGGTGACTGAGGAGGCCGGCCTGAAGAACCCGGATGGACGGGGCATGAGCGGCACGGTTTCCGACTTGGACAACGACGGCCGATTAGATATCTTCGTAACGAATGACGCGATGGAGAACTACTACTTCCGCAACCTGGGCGGAGGGAAATTTGAAAATGACGGATTGATTCGCGGGCTGGCGTTTGGCGAGGGTGGCCAGGGCGTTTCGTCGATGGGACCGACCACGGGCGATCTGGACAATAATGGTTGGATCGACCTGTTCATTCCGGACATGGGCTATGGATGCCTGCTCATGAATCGCGAAGCCTTCTTTGACGACCGAACAGCCAGATCGAAAGTCGCCATCGCGTGCGGGCAGTATACGGGATGGGGGGGCGTGCTGTTTGACTTCGACAATGACGGGAACCTGGATCTCTTCGTTGCCAACGGAAATGCGCACTTCGAGTTTCCGGAAGAAGATGTCCTCATGCACAATGACGGCCAGGCGACCTTTCACGACATTGCAAGTCGATCCGGTGCCTATTTCTCCGAAAAGCACGTTGGTCGCGGGGCTACCTACGGTGACTTTGATAACGACGGCGACCTGGATCTGTTGATATCCAATTTGAATGATCGTCCGAAGTTGTTACGCAACGACGGTGGGAATTCTCAGCACTGGTTGCGTGTCGCCGTGAAGCGATTGAACGGCAAGAGCGATGCGATCGGTGCGCGTGTTTCTGTGGTTATCGGCAAACGGAAGATCACTCGGGATCTTGCGCCAACGGTTGGTTATCTCTCACAGGCCGACCCTCGTTTGCATTTTGGCTTGGGGGCAAAGACGATTGTCGACAAGGTCATCATACGCTGGCCGGACGGGCACGTTACTGAACGAGACGGCGTGGCGGCCGACCAGGTCTTGACCGTCGTGGAGCAGGTCAGGTGAGACGATGCGGAAATCGATGACAGCAAGAAGCAAGAGTTTGGGCACGGTGATCGGACTGCTCGCGATCGGGTTGTTCATCCGGTCAGCGTCCGGTCAACGAGCCGCTCCGGCGAGACACGCGGTATTCGTCGGGGGCGGCGAATGTGCCGAGTGCCATCGCGGGCCGGACATGGGCTTTCAGCAGTGCCGTTGGCTAGTGTCAAAGCACGCCCGTGCCTACGCCGCGCTGGCGATGCCAGAATCACAGGAGATTGCGAGACTCAGCGGGATCCCTGAGGAACCGCAGAAGGCGGCGTTATGTCTCGGCTGTCATGCCACCGGTGCGGACGCGGAAGACTGGGAAAAGGACGACACCTTCCATCTCGAAGACGGGGTTCAATGCGAGAAATGCCACGGGGCGGGCAGCGAGTACATGGACGAAGATATCATGACCGACCCGGACGCCGCCCGGACGGCCGGCCTGTTGATGCCAACCAAGAATGACTGCCTGAATTGTCACCGGGCGAAGGGCACTCACGACGACGTGCTGGGCCGGGGCCCGGTGGACATTGATGAAGCCTGGGAGGAAATCGCTCATCCCACTCCGGAAGCGTGGGAGACGCTGGAGGAGGCTGAGTTTCCCACGGCACGGGACCCGTCGGCGCCGAAGTACACAGGCGTGATGAAGTGTGCAGAATGTCATCGTGGGCCCGACATGGGTTATCAATTCAGCAGGTGGCGGATGTCGAAGCACGCGCAGGCTTATGCCGTGCTGGGGACGCCCCGGGCAATGGTCATCGCCGAGGAAATGGGCGTGGAAGGTTCTCCGTTAATCAGCCAGGAGTGCCTGAGTTGCCACAGCACCGGGCACATGGACAGCGCGGGGGGCGCCTCCGATACTTTTTCGATCGACGAAGGCGTGGGCTGCGAGTCATGCCACGGAGCCGGAAGCCGTTTCTCCGTGGCGGAGATCATGCGAAACCCACAGAAAGCCAGGGAAAGCGGCCTCCAGCAAGTTACGCGCTCGACCTGTATGGAGTGCCATGCGGAAGCGCACGGCAAGCCGTTCGACTACGAAAAGGCACTCCAATGGATCGCTCATCCGTTGGGCCGACCGCCGGAAGTCAATGTCGTTCGATACAAGACTCCCATCAGCCTGGCGATTCGGCCCGATGGACGAGAAGCCTACGTTCCGTGCGAAGCATCCGGTAGTGTTGCCGTCGTCGACGTGGCTGACCGAACCGTCGTTGCCGAGATCGTTACCGGACGCCAACCCAACTCAGTGACCTTTCAACGGGATGGGCGAGTCGCCTATGTCAGCAATCGGCTGGATGACTCGATCACCGTGATTGACACGGCAACGCGAGCGGTCGTCCAAACACTGGCCGCTGGAGATGAACCGCACGGCCTGGCGCTGGATCCGTCGGGGAGATTCCTTTACGTCGCAAACACCGGCAGCGGCGACGTATCTGTAATCGACACCTCGACCGGCCGCGAGGATCGTCGGCTCGAGGCCAGTCGAGCTCCTTGGAAAATGGCTGTCTCGCCCGATGGCGACCGGCTTTCGATCACGAATGCACTGCCCAAATTCGGCGAATTCCGGACGTCGTCCACTTCCGAGGTTACACGAGTCGGATTGGACTCGAGGACCGTCGAGCACCGAACGGAAGTCCCCGGCGCGAATCTGCTGACCGGAATCGCGTGGCATCCGTCCGGTGAATTTGCTTTTGTTCTTGCCAACCGCACCAAGAACCTCGTGCCGATGACCCGGCTGCTGCAGGGGTGGACGATTACTAATAGTCTGGCCATCATCACCGCCGACGGGACCGTGGATCAGTTGCTGCTCGACGAACCAAATCTTTGTTTTGCCGATCCGGCTGACGTCGTGATTACGCCGGATGGGAACTACGCGTTGGTGGCGAGTTCGGGAACGAACCGCATTGCGGTGGTAGATCTGACGCGGTTGCTGGCGATCGTGCGCGAATCAAACGAATACGAGCGAAAGCACGTTTTGCCGAACCACCTCGGACTGCCAACCGAGTTCATTGTCAAGCACATCGCGACAGGAACGGCGCCTCGAGGGCTGGCCGTGACACCTGATGGCAGTCAGGTGCTGGTTGCCAACTCCCTGGATGATTCAGTGACGTTCATCAACACGGACGACTGGTCGGTGGCGGCGACCGTTCAACTGGGCGGCCCGACGGTGATCACGAAGACGCGACATGGCGAGCGGTTGTTCCATAGTGCCGACATCACATTCCATCGACAATTCTCCTGTCACACGTGCCATCCTGATGGACACGTTAATGGGATGACCTTTGACATTGAACCTGACGGAATCGGGGTGAGCCCCGTCGATAATCGTACGTTACGAGGGATTCTGGATACGGCTCCTTTCAAGTGGGAGGGAACGAACCCGAGCCTTCAGCGGCAATGTGGTCCACGTCTCGCCGTCTTCTTCACTCGCATTCAGCCCTTCGACTCGGAACAGCTCGACGCGCTTGATACTTACATTTGTACGATTCCACGTCCGCCGAATCGCCACCGTCCCCTGGGCGCCGAACTTACCGACGCTCAAAGGCGAGGAAAGGCCGTTTTTGAGCGAGAAACGACCAACGACGGTCGGGCCATTCCAGTGAACCATCGGTGCGTCCATTGCCACTTTCCGCCTCTTTATACAAATCGCACGATTCAAGACGTCGGTACGAAGATGGAATTCGACCGAGATGGGCGATTCGATGTGCCCCACCTGAATAATATCTACGATTCCGCACCCTATTTGCACAACGGTGTGGCTCATACGCTTGAAGAAATCTGGACGGTGTACAATCCGTATGACCAGCATGGCGTTACAAACGATCTCACCAAGGATCAGCTGAATCACCTGATCGAGTTCTTAAAGACGTTGTGAGCGATTAGGCGACGACGTCCACCAGGGGCCTGCATATCCCGACAATCGGGCGGCAATACGAGTGATGCATCCGGGGAATGTGAAGACCTGGGATCCTTTAATGGACTTTCATGAATGCGTGAAGATAATGGCGCGGACTCAAGGTGTCCGGCTGCAAGCGGCCTTGAAAACCGGGAGAGCCAGGAAATGATGATCAAGTCACACAAGTCGACTTTGAAGACGTTGACCTGCCTGGTGTGCCTGGTCTTTGTCGCACCCAGCTCAGCCCAGGAATCGGGTGACAAGCCGACGTCGAACTCACGGGCCCGTCTTCCGTTTGTTTACACCGAGTGGCGACAGTTTCATGTCGATGACGGGCTGCCCAACGACCATGTGTTTGCTCTGAAGGCGTTCGGATCGAAAGTCTGGATCGGTACTGAGAATGGACTCGCCTGTTACGACAAACCGACGGGGACCATTCGAAAGTGGCAAGAACCTGATGGATTACCGTGGCGTGTTGTGTCGGCCCTCGACGTTGACCCGAAGACGGGCGATCTGTGGATCGGTTTCTTTGGCGGAGGCCTGGCCCGGTTCAGTGGTGGACGATTCGATCATTTCACGCAACTCAATAGCGGCCTCGTCAATGATGTCGTCTATGGAGTCGGAATTGAGAATGACCATGTTTGGGTCGCAACCACGGCCGGCGCGAGTCGGTACAACGTCGTAACGAAAGAGTGGACGATCTACACTGAGAAGAATGCCCCCATGGAGGAAATCTGGAATTACAGCGTTTCCTTCAACGACGGGAGGGTCTATTTGGGCGTATGGGGAAGCGGCGTGCTCGAATTCGATATCAAGACCGAGCGATGGAAGGATTACCTGGACCCGGACGGTGAAATGGAGATCGATCTCTACCGCGACGATGGTCTCGTACACGTGGTCACGTCCGGGACAAGTTACGTTGACAAAATCTTGTGGGTATCGACCTACTTCGGCATGAGCCGATATGACGGCCGACATTGGCGAGGATATTATGCCAAGGAGACAGGGTTGCCAAGTGATTTTGCCAACTCGGTGGAAGGACGATCGGCCGACGAAGCCTGGTTTTCGACCGATCAGGGTGTTGGCGTCGTGACGGACTTTGAAACCGACACGTGGGTGACCTACAGTATGGATCCCCAAACTCGCCGCGGCCTCGCGGTGATTCAACGTGGTGACCAGGTGATCAAGCGGATGAACTTGGAAAAGTGCCTCCCGCACAATTATGTTCTCTGTTCGGAGATCGACGGCGACGACGTCTGGGTCGGGACATCCAAAGGCCTTGCGCTGGCCGTCGGAAAGGGTTATTACCCGCTTCTCCGCGCCCAGAACATTCGCCCCGAAACCAGAAAACGACCGACAACTTCTCGTGAGTCGAGGTAGACCGTGATGAACGGCAAACCAGTGATCCAAGTCTTGGGGATCGTGCTCCTACTCCTGGCCCCGGCTGACCGAGGGTCGCTCTGTGGGAGCGAGCAGGAAGTGTCGCCCAACGGAGCCGGTGAGAACTCTGCAGACGCGTCCCGCCTGTCCATCATCCTTCGGAAGATCGACGAGGCCGGAACGTATGGCATCCCGGCAATTCCCCTTCGCCGCGATGCAAACTACGCCGGAACCGGGCAGGCGGTCGAACCGTTCGGGTACGTGCAGCCGTACAAACATTTCTTCTTGAACCAAATGGTCTATTCGGGTGCCGGCAGAGGAATTCCAGAACCGGTCGATCTGGATGCCGTTCGAATCGGGTTCATCGGACCGATCAAAGCGACCGTTTCGGTGGCGACCGGTGGAAAGAGTCACGAGGAAACACTTGGACTCAAAATGCTGCAAGGGACTCAGTTAGCCATCGAGCAGGCGAATGCTCGAGGCGGCTATTCCGCTCGAAAAATCCCCTACGAGTTAGTTGTCAGCAACGACAACGGACTGTGGGGAGCCTCGGGCAATGAGATCATCAAGATGGCCTATAAGGATAAGGTCTGGGCAATTCTCGGAACGATCGACGGGGCCAATACGCATATTGCCATTCGTGTGGCACTGAAAGCCGAAGTGGCGATGATGAACACGGGTGATACCGACCCCACGCTCACCGAGACGAACATTCCATGGATCTTGCGCTGTATCGGGGACGACCGACAACAGGGGTATTTGCTGGTCGACTATCTCTATCGCCATCTGAAACTGAAACGAATTGGCATCATTCGAGCAAGCAATCGATACGGCCGGTTCGGTGTTCGCGAGATCCGAGACAGCAGTCGCCGCATGGGACACCCGATCGGTCTTGAGATGGCCTACTTCGTGGGCAGTGAGGACTATTCGCTGGAACTCGAGCGGTTGAAGCAGGCCAACGTTGATGCCGTCGTGCACTGGGGTGACGCGCCGGACGGAGCTCGCATTTTGAACCAAATGCGTACGATGGGAATGCAACAGCCCTTCTTCGCGTGTGATCGATGCGTTGCCGAGGAATTTACCGAATTGGCAGGGGATAACGCCGATGGCGTCATTTGTACGTTTCCTTGGAACCCGGATCGTCGTGATGCCGGACTGCAAGCTTTTCGAAGAGCATTTCGCGACCGATTCAAGGAGGAGGCGGACATGTACGCGGCACATGCCTACGACGGCATGAATCTCATTATCTGGGGCATCGAACATGCAGGACTGAATCGAGCCAGAATACGTGATCTCCTGGCGTATCGCTCGACGCCGTGGCAGGGTGTTACGGGCGAAATCCCGTTTAGCGCAACACTGACCGATGCCGGTGATGTCTTTCTGGCCGTACGCAAGAACAACCAATGGTCATACCTTTCGAGAAAAGAACTCGGTTTGCCCAAGTAGGCCTGTTAGTAACTCTGCTATGGGCTGCCGGCAATCAACGGCCGGCGCACGCGCAAACGGTCGGCAGGCCAGTGCGGGTTAAGCCCCACGTTGATTTACGCCTCCATAAGCCGCCCGATTTCGGAACGGCCGCCGTTTCGCATCGATCCGAACCGCTTGAGAAAGTGACGATCGCTTACTTCGGCCCGACCGACCCCAACGATGAGTCGGGTGGTAACCTGTGGCTCGCCGCCCAGTCGGCGATCCGCGATGCCAATCGGGCCGGTGGTTGGCATGGAGTTCCATTCGAACTGCTTTCCGCCTGGTCCGAGAATCCCTGGGGGACCGGAGTCGCTCGACTTGCCGAACTCGTCTATCGGAAGCACGCGTGGGCGATTATCGGGGGAATCGACGGTCCATCGACCCACCTGGCGGAACAGGTTGTTGCCAAGGCACGTCTCCCGTTGCTCAGCCCCGTGGCTACCGACAAGTCGATGAACTTCGTGAACTTGCCGTGGATGTTTTCGCTTGCCCCTGATGACACGCGACTCGCCCAACTGCTGGTGACTCAACTAGAAACATCAGCGGACCGCGGACGTCTTTGCGTGATCGCTTCGACAAGCCACGATGCGAAGAGCTTTGGCCAGGAACTAGACCGGGCGTTGGTGGCCGCTCGATTAGGTATCGACCGGAAGTGGCCGTTTGTTGGTCGCAGAACCGTGCCGGCCGCGCTTATCAGGGAGTGCTGCGGGAGAAACCCGGAGACGGTGGTCGTCATCGCTGGAGTAACGTCGTCGGCCGATGTCGTCTCGCAGCTTCGGCGCGGTGGGTACACGGGGAAGATACTCGGCACGGCGAGTATGAATGCCCCTCACTTTGTGCGACTCGCGGGCGACGCGGCGGAGGGCGTCATTTTTCCGCGACTCGTTGACCGGCGGGTGACGGCAGCGAGTCACCCAGACGACTCGGACCACGCGTCATGCGCCAATAAATGCCCTCCTGGTGGTCTGGGCAGAGCTGCGCAAGACTCAACGGCGGGACCTGCTCACGTCGCGATAATCTGGGACGCTCGGGCTGCTCAGATGTATGACGCGGGGGCGCTG
>CAYNDU010000145.1:0-11042 GCA_964395615.1 uncultured Pirellulaceae bacterium
CGCTTGGACCGGCCCGTTTGTTCTACTGGTCGTTCTCAACAGCACGGTCCGTTAGGTCCACAGTCGCCTGTGGAATCGGTGGTGACGGAGTAATCGAGTCCTTTCGTTTCCCGAGGATGCCTAAGGGCACTCCGTCGGCAGTTGAACGGTTGTGCGTCGTCGAGTGGCACTTCAGCGTAAGGGGCGATGGGAATGAAATCGGATCCGTATGGATCGGCTTGCAGCAGGTGGAACGTCTTGTCGCAGACGGCCGACCGTATGCCGCGATGATAGATGTGCCCGTCGTCGTCCTCGACTTTCTTGAAGGGTCCGCGATAGATCACCCCTTGGTGGCGTTCCAGGCAAGGTCCCTGTTTGCCCTTGTAGGCGACGACCGTGACGGACCGGAATTCGATCCCTTCGATAATCTGCCAGGGTTCGATCTGGCGCTTGACGACCTCCATGCCGTGGAAACCGGCCTGAGCAAACGCGTCGAGGAACTCATCCTCTCGCCATGCGCCCGAAATACACCCGGACCACAACTCTCCATCGGTTTTCAGGCGGTCTGGAACGGTTTCATCGGAGACGATATCGCTGATCGCTGCGCGTCCACCCCGTTTTAGAACTCGGAACACTTCTTCGAACAATTGTCGGCGATCCGGCTGTCGCACCAGATTCAAGACGCAGTTCGACACGACGCAGTCGACGCTATGGTCGGGGACCATCGGCTGTTCTGCCCGAAGGCGTTGTTCGGTTGCACGTTGTTCGAGTATGCCGGCGACCCCCGGCTCGCCGGGCCGATCCAACGACGAGGCGAGGAGCTCCAGATCGAGTTGCAGATCCTGAATCATACCGCAGCGAAACGACACGTTGTCGAACCCCAATTGATCGGCGACCTGGTTCTGGTAGCGTCGAGCGAGCTCGAGCATTTGTTGATTGCAATCCACGCCGATCACTCGTCCGGAACCGCCCACGATTTGGGCAGCGATGTAACAGAGTTTTCCCGCCCCGGATCCCAGATCCAACACGGTGTCGCCGGATCGCAGATAGGGAGACGGGTCGCCGCATCCGTAGTCACGTTCGAGAATCTCGGTCGGGATCACTTTCAATAGGTCGGACGGGTAATCAACCGGGCAACACAGGGCCGCTTCCCGTTGCTGTGCAGCTGCTGAATAACGGTCTCGGACCGCCTGTTCGGCCAACGTCATGTCGGGCATGGTTTTCCTCGAAGATCCAGGTGTTTTAGTGTCCTATTAACGGATTCCAGCGCGCGCTCGACCGCGCCAGGATACCCATTTTGACGGCTGCCGACCGGAGTTCTTACAAGCAGGCCGGCAAAAAGAGACGACTTCCCGGTCGATCTCTCCCTGATCGGGCATACGGACCGCTCGTCACGTTCGCTGTTCGACCCCTCGAGTCACCGTTTGGTACCACAGCTCCAGGGCCTCGGCCATCTGCCGGGTCCGCTCGGGTTCGTCCTTCGAAAGGTCCTTCGTTTCGCCCAGGTCTCGACCGAGGTGGAACAACTGGGGCCGATTCTTCTTCAAGACGACCATTTTCCACTGTCCATCCCGGGCGGCTCGCTGGTTGCCGTGCTGCCAGAAGAGCATGCGCGGTTCGAGAGCCTGTCCGGTGGTCCACAAGGGTAGCAGATTTACGCCGTCGAGAGCCAGTGATTTTGGCAGACGAGTGCCGGTAGCGGCGGCCATTGTGGGAAACAGGTCGAACGCCATGACCGTCTGGTCGGAATGGGAGCCGGCCGCTATTTCGCTCGGCCAACGGGCTACTGCCGGGACCCGGTGTCCTCCCTCCCAAACCTGCCCCTTGTGGCCATGCAACGGTCCGGCCGTCCCGTGCGTGGCCGGTCCGTTATCCGAGCAGAAAAAGACCAGGGTATTGTCGGTCAGGTTCAACTGGTCCAGCGTGGCCATCACTTTGCCGATCCCCTCGTCCATGGCTTCGATCATTTCGCGGTAGGCACGAGAGCCGTCTTTCGGAGCCGGACTCTTGACCAGCTTTCCGTCTACGAGCTTGCGTTGGATCGGATCGTTGCGACCTTGCAACGGATAATGGGGTGGTTCGAAAGCCAGGTAAAGGCAGAACGGGTGTTCCTTTCGACTGCGAATGAAATCGACGCCATAGCGGGCGATCAAGTCTGTCGAGTAGCCGGTATCGTCCTTCAGTTGGTCGCCTCGCCACCAATCAAAATAGCCGGCCTGATCGATGTGCGAACGGTAGTCGACATTGCCACTGACATAACCCCGGAAAACCTGAAATCCCTGGTGCACGGGATTGAACTCGGGAGCGTAGCCCAGGTGCCACTTGCCGAAGATGGCCGTCGCATAGCCGGCTTCGTTCAGGACCTCGGCGAACGTCGTTTCCTTCAGGTCGAGTCCCGTGTGCCGGTGCCGGGCCGCGGTCACTACGCCCGAAATGCCGCTCCGCTGTTGGTACCGGCCTGTCATCAAGGCTGCTCGAGTCGGACTGCAGACGGCGCCATTCGAGTGGTAGTCGGTCAGTTTCAGCCCGTCCCGGGTCAGCGCGTCGATGTTTGGAGTGTGGATGGTCGAACTGCCGAAGCAACCGATATCTCCGTATCCCAGGTCATCTGCCATGATCAGGACAATATTCGGGCGCGCGGCGCGCTGGGCGGCAAGGAGACTCGTGCAAGTGAACGGCAGGAGAGCGGCGGCGGCAATGCACGTCAGTCGCATCATTGTCCCGGTCCGCGACCGATGCGGATCGGAATGACTGCCGTCGGCGTCCGTCAAGGTGAGATACTCGTACATGAAGCGTCCTCAGAAGAAGGTCAGTCGGCGCGGGAATTCGTAAACGCATACAGGCGTTTACCCGTGCGAATGTAAATGGTGTTTGAGTCGAGGGCGGGGGTAGCGCCCACGGGCTCGCCAAACGCCTGTTGGCAGACCAATTCGAACGTGTCGCCCGTCTTGATAACCGACAATTCGCCGCGTTCAGAGATGGCGTAAAGATGTCCGTTTCCAATGACGGGTGAGGCGCGGTAGTGTCCGGCCGGGCCAAGCCTTTTACGGTAGATTGTACGTCCGTTCGCGGCATCAACGGAGCTCAGAATGCCACCGTCACAGAGCAGATAGATACGGCCCTGGTAGTAGACGGGTGTGGGAATCTCAGGGATTCCACGGTGTAGCGACCAGTCGACATGGGTTTCGGCGATGTTGCCATTTCCACCGGGCCGAATCGCCACCAGGTTCGGGCTGGTTCGGTTGAAGGAGATACCTTCCAGAAACTCGCCCCTCGTCCAGAATCCGTCGTGGTTCCGGTCGGTTCGCGAAAAAATACTATTGAGCCGAGTCTGGCGTCGCGCCTCGTCCTGCGGCAACGGCAGGCCGAATCCAGGATGGCCGACTGGAAGGTGTGGCCGAAAGGGGAACGTAAATCCCTCGGTCATCTCCTTGGGTTCGAGTCTCCCGTCGCGATTCGCATCGAAGCGCATCACCGCTTCCCAAAACGGTTCCGGGTCCGGGTGCTCATCGGCAACGCCGCCGAGCATGGACGCGGACGCGAAGACGTGTTGGTCGCCGACAATCGGTCGTGCAATCGTCTCACGAGAGAATCCACTGATCGACCATTTCTCTTCGCCCGTCGCCAGGTCATACCCGCGCAGTCGACCGTTTCCGAGCACGACCAAATCCCGCTCGCCGGCGTGTGTCCAAATCGTGGGAGTCGACCAACCGCTTCGATGAAACGGTCTCAATGCTTCCCAGACGATCGAACCGGTGAACTTGTTGTACGCCACAATTTTCGATCGGCTCACTCTGCTGTTCGGGAGGTTTTCATCGTTATCCAACACTAGAATCAACAGGTCGTCCGACACGACCGGCGACGTGGACATGCCGTACAGGCTCTTCGGAGTCAGGATCGGTTTCGACCATTGCTCGACCCCCTGCAGGTCGTAACAGATCAGTCCGTAAGAGCCAAAATAGACGTACAACCGGTCGCCATCGAGATAAGGCGTTGAGGTGGCTGGATGACTTGACGCGTGTACGCGTTCCATTGGGACCTGTGGAGCCGGCCGACGCCATAATGATCGTCCCGTGTCTTTACGAAATGCCATCGTCATCAATCGATGATCAACGACCCCGGTCAAGAAGATGGATCGCTCGGAGAGCACGGGAGATGAATATCCCGGTGGAACGGTGATGCTCCACGAGGCCTGTTTCGGATCAATGGTGACCGGAGGATTGCCATGGAGAGCGGTTCCTGCACCATTCGGGCCTCGGAATTCATTCCACGCGCTCGGCGTTCCCGTAGCCTTCATCGGCTGGGCATGTAGTGAGAGGCCCTGCAGTGCCAACGTGACGGCAGACACCATGACCATGAAGGCGGTTCGCATGTTCGTCCTTCCCATTTGCTACTTGTCGAGCGGAATCAACCGGACGGTGCGGAAGTGAACTTCTCCACCCTCCGACTGCAGTCCGATCTTGCCGGCCACGACTTCGCAATGGGTTGCTTCGTTGACCTTTTGGCCGTTGACCCGGACGGTAACCTGGCCGCCCTTCGCGGTGATGTCCATTTTGTTCCACTGTCCGGGCTCCTTTTCGTTCCCCTTGATCTTCGATACGCCCGAGAGTTTTCCCGTCATTTCCGTCTGGGCCGATTTCGCTCGATCGGCGGCACCGGAAACGGAAAATCCCTGGAAGCCGTAGATATCGCCCGCGCTGCCGCTCTTGAGTTGCGCTTCCATACATTTGGGAAGCGCCTGAGGCTTGCCGGTGATTCGCATCAGGACGCCGCTATTACTGGCCGGTTTCCCAGGCGCCCAGCGCCATTCGATCGTCAACTGAAAGCTCGTAAACTCTTTCTTGGTCGCCAGGTATCCCATCGGCTTTCCCTGGCAGATCAGCAGTCCGTCACGGACGCTCCAGACATCGGACATTTTCAGTTCTGGATCGACCAGGAAATGTTCCCATCCCGCCAGGCTCTTGCCGTCGAACAGATCAATGGCGTTCCCACCGGGATCCTCGGACGACGCGAATCCACAGAAGGACATGCAGGTCAACAGGGTTAACGATTCGAGAATTCTTCTCATGAGATACTCCTCAAGTTGCATGATGGCAGACGATTGGGAAAATGGACGTGGCGTGACGTCTCGCTGACGGCAGGTACTTCGTATGGTAGCGGAAATCGGCTTCCCGGGCGAGCTTTACAGCCGAGTATCGACGGTTGATAATGGGCACCCATGAATGGTGGCTCCGTATCGGTTGCTTGCCGGCCCTTCACCGAAGCAGCGCATCGGCTCGCCGAACAGTCACCCGAGTCCTTCCTCTTTAACATCAAGCGAGGATCCTTCCCATGACCATCGATCCGGCACTCGACACTGGACGGCGCCGTTTTCTCCAAGGTTCGGCAGCTGCGATCTCCGGCGCAGCGCTCATACCGGCACTCAGTCGAACCGTGCACGCCGGGGCCGACGAGACGATCAAAATTGGACTCGTCGGTTGTGGTGGTCGGGGAACGGGTGCCCTTTCTCAGGCGCTCAACACGGAAGGCCCGGTCAAACTCTGGGCCGTTGGCGATCTTTTTCAAGATCAGATTGACAAGAGTCTGACCTCGCTGACCGGCGGACCTGGCGGGCGCGGCAATCAGGCTCGGAACTCGCGAGTTGCCGGTCGAGTGGACGTATCGCCGGACCGAAGATTCGTCGGCTTCGATGCCTACAAGCAGGTGATCGACAGTGGAATCGACATGGTGATTCTCGCGACGAATCCACACTTCCGGTCCATTCAGTTTGAATATGCTGTGAAGCAGGGGAAACACGCGTTCATGGAAAAGCCGCTCGCTGTCGACGCGGTAGGCGTGCGCCGAGTTCTGGCGGCCGCGAAGGCGGCGAAAACCAAGGGACTGAAGGTCGGCGTCGGAATGCAACGCCACCACAACAACGTCTACACCAACCTGGTGCCTCGAATCCAAGAAGGTCTGGTAGGCGATATCAACTACTTGCGTTGCTATTGGGTGATGGGATATCTGTGGAAGAAGGACCGACAGCCGAACCAATCCGAAATGGCCTATCAGATCGCCAATTGGAATTACTTTACATGGTTGTCCGGTGACCACATCGTGGAACAGCATTGCCATAATATCGATGTCTGCAATTGGATTATGCAGGGGCATCCGGAATCGGCTCGAGGAATGGGCGGCCGGCAGGTGCGTGTTGAACCCGAGTACGGCCAGATCTTCGATCATCACTTTGTGGAATACACCTATTCCAATGGCGTGAAATTATTCAGCCAGTGCCGCCAGACGCGAAACTGCTGGAATTCGGTCACCGAACATGTTCACGGAACGAAAGGCACGGTTGAGCTGAGTAGTGGCGGTGGCAAGGTGGCTGGCGGTATCTCCGAGAAGATCAAGAAAGGAGGAAACCCATACCAGGTCGAACATGACGACCTGTTTCGCGCCATCCGCAACGATCTGTATCACAATGAAGCGGAATACGGCGCGACCAGTACTCTGACCGCAATCATGGGCCGCATGGCAACCTATTCGGGCCAAGAGTTGACCTGGGACCAGGCACTCAACTCTCAACTCTCTCTGGCGCCCGAGCGGTACGATCTGGGTGCCGATCCACCCGTCATGCCGAACGAAGATGGCAGCTACCCGATTGCCGTTCCAGGCGTATCGAAGGCGTTCTAGCCGCGACTCGGCTCACCGGCGCCTTTGGCCAGCGCCTTGGCGGCCGCGTTGATGATCGCGATCGAAGTGATCGTCGCGCGGCTGGTGGCGTCGATGCCCTTCACGCTTTGCTTTTTGATAATCTGCTTCGTCGTGTCGGTCAGGGCCGAGTAGAACTGTTTTTCGTGGTGCTTCACCACTCGTACATCCATGATCCGATGTGCCTCGACTTCGACTTCCACGTCGATCAAACCGGCATACCCGGATCCGCTGGCTCGAAACGTGCCGTCACGCACCTTTGCAACGTCCGCCATTTCCTGCAGTTGAATCGCTTCGATGCTCTCCTTTGCTCGTTGATCAAACCGTTTGTCATAGTCTTTGTTGCGCGCGTCGGCTGCCGCCAGCACTTTCCTGTAGTAAGCCACCGCCTGGTCGGTCCGGTCCGCTTTGCGGCAGGCATCGGCGGCCAGTAAGTACGCCTGTTGCGATCGCCCGCCGGCGCGCACATATCGCTCGGCATACTTGACCGCGTCGTCCACTCGGCCCATTGCGCCGTAGACCTTGATGCCTGCCGCGTTGAGCCGCCTCGAGTCAAGCATCGCAAGACCCATCGCTTGATTTCCCAACCGCCAGTAACACTCGCCCAAAAAAGCTCCGGCGTTGTCGTCCTTCGTCACACCTGCCCGACGCCACCAGTAAGCAGCGCGCGCATAGTCCTGAAAGAGATTAAAGTACATGCTGCCGAGCGTATTTCGATCACGTCTCAACAATGCGGGGTCGCCTTGATGTTGAGTCAGCAGGTAATGGACGAGCCGAACGCCTGATCGCCATCGCTTGGAATTTGGATAGATCACGTCCCAGAGATACTGCCCCATGTTCCTCTGGCTGTTCCATTTGCCTCCCGG
The DNA here is from genome assembly GCA_964395615.1 of uncultured Pirellulaceae bacterium. Classification (GTDB taxonomy): domain Bacteria; phylum Planctomycetota; class Planctomycetia; order Pirellulales; family Pirellulaceae; genus CAYNDU01. The sequence goes on from CAYNDU010000145.1 coordinate 7,536, forward strand.
TTTGAGCGGCCAACGCAAGTCCAGTGTCTTGGGATACTCCAACGGTGTCGAGGCAAACCAGGCCGGCGGTGTGCTTCCCGCCTGATTGATCAGCTTGATCACCTCGCCCTGTGACCGCCGAGTTGCTTTATCTCCCGACGCTTCCCGTTCCGGTGTCTCAGTCAGCACGTATCGGGTGCCACGGTACAAGACGGCGTGGATCTGAGCGTAAGGATACGTCCGCTTGATTTTGCTGGAACCGATCTGCGTTTCGAACGTGACCGTCTTGGCCAGCTTATCGATCGCCGTCACCTGGCCTCTCAACTTGGCCCCGCTGAGAAACTCGACCACGTCTTCGCCCAGAACGGGCGACGGACTCCAAAGAACCACCGCGAACAGGCAAATACTCAATGCCGGGATCAACCGCAATGCGCTTCTTGCCATCGGTCGTGATTCTCCTCGATCAACTTGTGATCAGGGCGTGGGAAGTTTCGTCGTTTTGCCCCCCAGAGCTCTGGTGGCGAACAGAAGGGCCTGTCCGGCCGACTACCAGACGCATTCTAAACAAGTGCCGCATCCTTCAACACGAAGATGGCCTCAAAAAGTGTGAGAAAAACAGGGAGTCAGGGATGATGATGAAGGGAAAAGGGCAGTGGCGGTGAAGGGAACCGGGAGATCTCCTGCCGTTCTGACGGGCGCTGATCAGTGTCGGTTCGGGGTCAACCTCGCAGCCCTTGGAAGGTGGTTCTTGGCTCGCCGGCCGTCGGATTTGAACCAACCGAGCGGTCCGCCGCGCCACGTAGCAACCGACCATCCTCGTTCCAATTGTTCGAATGTGTCGCCCGCCACGTACGCTCGGGCCTGATCGTCGTTCAGCTCGACGTATCGATGGGGTTGCCAATGAGGATCGCGTCGCATGGCGAGTGCGTACGACGGGAACCAGGCCACGCGTTTGCGAAACGCTATTTCCGGTCCAACTGAGCAGGCAGGTTCGAGCTCCCGCGGAATGACACCTGGCCAGCCGAACAAACGTAGCTCGCTGCCACGTACATCGACGTTGGTGAGCTGCCCCCAGTCTTCGAATGAATCCGGCAGACCCCTGCGCCGTATTCGGCGGCCGGTGCGACTTGAAGGAGGCCCGCGGTCAACGTTGGAGGGGTCCCGTTCGGCTCCGTCAGCTCGCTGCAATACGGCTGCGAAGGCGCCGGACGTCGGCTCACGGTGAGGCCAAAGTCGGTAGCAGCCCTCGAATCCGGGCGTCCGCCACGACTCGAGCAGACAGGATCTGCCGGTCGTCCAATCTTTATGTTGCGACAGGAACTGATCAACCTGTTGTTCGTTTTCTGTAAACGCAAATGTACAGGTCGAATAGACGAGTCGCCCGCCGGGTCGTACGAGTTGCGAGGCGGCCCGCAGGATCCTCGCTTCGCGCGCGGCACAATACTCGACTGCTTTTGAGGCGAATGCCGAGGCGTCCTGTTTGCCTCGCGCAAACAGCGACTGGCCACTGCAGGGAGCGTCGACGAGCACACTGTCGAAGATAGGGCCGAGTTGGTCGGCCAGGCGCTCGGGATCACGCTGTGAGACCCCGTAACGGACGTTGCCGCTCCGAGCCAGGTTGAGTTGCAGCGCAGCTTGACGCGACTGTATCACCTCGTTTGCCAAGAGCCAGCCTGAGTCGCCCAGTCGATCGAGAATGGCCGTGGACTTGCCGCCCGGGGCCGCACACAAGTCGAGGATCCATTCGCCCGGTTGCGGATCGAGCGCGGAAACGGCCAACAATGAACCGGTGTCCTGAATGTAATAGCGACCCGCGGCAAATTCCAACTCGCCCGCCGGCCGACATCCGTCCATGACCACCCGACCTTCGTCGTGCCACGCAACCGGCTCGGTGGCAAACGGCAACGGGTCAGAGAACCGAGTCGGACTGAGCCGAATGCCCGTCGCAGGCGGTCGCTGGATGGCTCGAGCCAACTCTGGCAGCTCATGATCGGCGGGCGCTGCCGGGCCGAGCGTCTCTTTCACTTGCGAGATGTCGATCGAGCGTGTCTCTCTCACAACGTATCGTTACACCACTTTGGACTTCCGTCGACGGGATCCAGCGCATAGACGTAGGTCCCATCGTAGTTGACCAATCCCGCCGCACAATACGCCGTGCCGTCTTGTACCAGGACGCCGCTGCCGACGGGCCAGGTCGAGAGTAGTTGCCCGTAAACGGGAATCTTGCGTTCGGCGGGTGCGGCCTGAAACTCCCAGAGTTTTCGACCGGTCGTCGCGTCGCAGGCATAGACCCAGCCGTCGCCGGAGCCCGTGATCGCGCGACCTTGCCAGATGGTCGGCGGGATACGAATCGCTCCGCCTGTCGAAAGTTGCCAACGCGGCTTTCCATTTTCGGCGTTCAAGTTGTGGACAACACCTTCACTGTCGCCGACGAGTACCTGCGAGCCGACGACAACCGGTGCTGTCAGTTGCAGTTTCACAGGCGACTTGATGACGCGTTTCCAAAGCAAACGTGCTTTGGACGGTACGACGGTGGTCGTCGTCGCGCTCGCCCGATTGTTGCCGCGAAACGTGGGCCAGTCGGCAGTCGTCGCACCGAGCGTCGTGGTCTCGTCCGATCGACTCATCGCCCTCCGTCGCCCGGCCGCCTGCCAGTTCGGTCGGAAGTCAAAGTCACCGGCCGGACCCACGCACGTAACTCCATTTAGTGACAATTGGCAGTCGCACGTATAGGGCCACCAATAGAGCAGTCCATTGGCGATGGTTACACCGTCGTGACAGCCGGGCCGCATGGGCGAGACCCAACGAGGTTGTTCATCCGCAAGGTCGAACCGCACACTCCCTCCCATTGCCCGGAACAGAATGCTGTCACCTGTCGCGTTGGGTCGCGTGCACGCCCGTCGACCCGTTGCCAACTCGCCCAAGACTCGCCCTGTCAGTGGGTCGAATTTCTTGCTGACATTCGTTCCCCACGGTCCGCTGATTCCATAGACGGCGTCGGGCCGGATCACCAGCTGATAGTTGTCGTACGGATCTTGCCACAGCAAGCTGCCGTCCTTTGCGGACAACGCCACGAGTTTGCTCATTTGCGGGCCGGCAAAGTAGAGTGCCTTGTCGGTGCACTTCATGTACGAGGTGGTTCGCCAATTCGTTTGCCACCCCTGCCTGCCGAGTTGCGGACCGAGTTGTAGGAACAGTTTCCTATCGCTGGCCGGTGTCTTGCGCCACAGCACATCGCCGTTGCTTGCGTCCAGACACGTTACGAACTTCTCTGAACGGAATGCGAAAATCCGGTCGCTCGACATGCAGAGCGCGCGGCCGTCGATGGGCTCGGATTCGCGGTGATGCCAAAGCACCTCACCTGTTACCGGATCCAATGCCAGCAGGTTTCGGCCATAGCCCCATGGTTGCTCGGGCACGTTGTAGCCGCGTGAGATCTGATTCCAGGGCCAGCCATGTTGGGTCCTCTTCCACAGTATCCGTTCACGGCCGAAGGCCGAGAACGGATACAACGGAGGATACATGCAA
>CAYNDU010000146.1:0-11032 GCA_964395615.1 uncultured Pirellulaceae bacterium
CGTTCTGTGCAGCAGTCCACACCACTGCGGAGGGGAGCCTCACGGCGAGGCGGGCAGCCGCCAGTACGATTCCCGCCCCATGAAAGAGGTGGGCGGCCGTCATGGTCAGGCTGATACAGACAAGAACGCGCCAAACCAGGGCAGCAACCGCGTAGGAGAGCAACACTGCAGCGCGTTGCTTCGGCGGAGCTTGTACGTTGTTCGCCACTCCCCAAACGTACTTCCGGGTCAGCTGATCGAGTAACTGGCGGCTCTGTGCATGGAGATTGGGGATCTCCAGAAAATCCGACAGCATGTAGTATCCATCGAATCGCATGAGCGGATTCGCGTTGAAGAGCAACGTCGTAACGCTGGCCATCAGAGCAACCTGCACGGCCAGATCGCCTGCGACGGTGTTGCCCGACAGGCTCCAAAAGAGCACTGCCAATGCGGCGATGACAAACTCCGCGTACATACCCGCGGCTGCGGTATAGATTCGACTCCACTTCGAACGAAACCGCCAGGCGGAGGATACGTCGACGTAGGCGACCGGCGCCATCAGGATCAGAATAATGCCGGCTTCACGTACGATTCCGCCCATGCGTTTACAAACCATCGCATGAGCCATTTCGTGGAGAATCTTGACAATGAGCCAGCAGAGAGCGAGCCAGATCCACCGATCGGGCGACGTGATTCCGCGCAAGGAGGACGCAAATCGGTCCCACTGGACCAATGCCTGGTAGAGGGCCAGCATCACCAACGCGCCGGCGACCAGGGCCGCCAGATAACCGAATATCCAACGTGCCATCGGCTGGAGACGGGAGAAGAACCGGTCCGGATGGCAGAGCGGTACTTGCAGAAACCACGGATTCCAACCACCGGCACCGTTGTCCTCCGTGGCCTGCTTGCCGTCGAGCAAACGTGGAGTCGCCCGTGACTCGGCGGTTCTGGCCAGCAAGTTGTCCATTAACCACTCGCAGATGGCAACTGCCTGCTCTTCCGTAAATGCGGCCTCCGGTTCCAGCTGCGCCGTGATACCGAGTGCTTCTTGCACGGTCGTTTTGCCGTCAAGTAGCCCCATGAACGTATGTTCCGGAACTCCGACGCGATAGAATTTCGAATAGACCGGGTCTTCGATCACGTAACCAGGTTGATCGCCGTCGGTCCGAAGCTCGAAGACCAGATCGGAGCGCAGGGTGAGCAGTGTCTGAGCAAAGTCGCGGATTTGCGGTTGATCGCCATTGTCCATACTACCACCCGAACATCATCAACAATGATTCGTAGGGTCGATGAAAGAGCAACCACGCCAGGGACCGGCGTTGGCCAAGCAATGCCGCCTGGCCGCTCATTCCCGGCCGCAACTCGTGGCCTGGACGCGTCAATCGGCACTTGGCGACAAAGACGACTCGATCATCCTTGACTTGAGCTCTGGGGACGATGCGATCGATCTTCCCTCTCAGAACCTGTCGCGGCGCTGCTTCTAACCGGACCTGGACCTCCATGCCGGTGTGGACGAAGGAAATCTCCGGCTCGGGCACCTCGATTTCGACGATCATTTCACTAGTTGGTGCGATCTCGAAGAGGGTCTGTCCGGTCGTGAGCGGTGCGCCCTGTGACTTTTCCAAGTCACCGCTGATGACAACTCCATCGAGCGGACTCCGAATCTCAAGATGTTGCTGCCGGTCCTTCAAGAGGTCGATCTTCAACTCGAGCCGTCTCATTTCGAGGCCCGCCTGTTGCGATCGCGAAATGTCCTCGACGGACAACGCCGCCTCCCACACTTTACGCGCCTGATCATATTCGGATGACAGGGCGGCAATCTCGAGCCGAACCTCGCGACCGTCGATCAGCGCCAGCACTTGCCCTTCTTTTACACGATCACCCGGCTGAACTAACGCACTCTGCAGAATACCGTCATGCGGAGCCGCAACGAACCGGCGAAGGACAGGCTGAAGGCCGCAGTCGCACTTGACCTTGTGAGAGAAGGGGCAGCACAAGAGCGCGACGGCGAGCAGTGCGACCATACCGGCCAGGAGGCGTCGCGTCGAACGCGAGCCGGCGAACCAGGCATGCCACTTGCGCGAGACCCAGCTCCGCTCGCCCCGTTGCAAGAGGCGGAGGCAGACGCCGATCTGCCGCTGCGACGAGTCGGCGAAGTTGATCACGTCCACCGTTGAATCGGACGGTTCGGGCGGGTCGACAAACAGCCATGCTCCGATCGCATTTCCTTGATCGTCGGTCAACGGTGCGCCGACCAGGGAGTTACAACTTAGAACGTCGCGCAGCTGTTGAAAACTGGGTGCCACGCACGATTCCGCGGACTCGCGAGAGGGGGGGTACTCAATCACGCGGCTCTGAACCAACGTTTCTTCGAAGGCCAATTCGACGGCTTCGACGAATTGTGCCTGCCGATCAAAATGAGCATGCCCGGAAATAGCTTTGAGCTGGCAGTCGCTGCGCCGATTGCGTTTCACGCCGATCGCCACGCTGTGACAGCCGAGAAACGACTGGAGTTCGTTCACCAACGTCACACATCCGTCGTCAAGATCGTCACATGTCTCGACTTGAGCCATCACGTCCAGAAGGGCCGTAGAATTCTTGACGTGCCGCTCGGCCTGCAAATTGGCTTGTAGTACGTACCATAGCGTGACGTGGGAAGCGGCGAACGTGAGAATCTCGGCGACCCGTGCCGCTGGTTGAGCCGAGTCCGCGGGCAGGATGGCGCAAAGAACCTCGGGCGACCTTCCTTGAGTGATGACCGGCACGACCACCAGCAGCTGCCGGTTGGACGCGTCCAGTGCAACCTGCTGTACGCCGGTCCGGCAGGCGGCCTGGCAAAGTTCGCCTACGTTGTCGAGCAGTATTTTGTCCGAGAGCTCTCGACCGCAGAGCAACTGCAAATGACGTCCAAACTGCGGTGCCGTCACACGGTCAGAGAAATAGAGCCCGACAGGGTGAATGTGCTCGATCACGATGTGGGCCAGATTCCGGAGAGCCGTCTCGCGACATGAACTTGAGGCGACGCCTTTCAGCATTCGGCTCGGCAGTTGTTCCATGGCATCTTCCGGCGCCATCCCACTTACGGCCGCGCCGGCCGTCATCCTGGCAGGTTCCGCCGAATCCATGGGGCCCGAATCGCATGCGGAGACTGAGACAGATCCCTGGCCACCGGCAATCTTGTTGACACCTGCCATGATCTACATCGCCTCGAGCCAAACGCTGCGAACTAGAGTGAATATCGGGAGGAAACTCATCTTCATCAGGGATGCGCATCTGATTTGTCGTTGCGGCCCTTGCCGGGACCATCCGGCACGGACTGAGTCAATCGCCCGCCGTCCTGCAACACACACGGCTCACCGCTGAACAACTCGCCCTCGGCGTTAGGAATTCGCACCTTGATTCGCATCGTCCCGCTCTTGCCATCCACAACAGGTGAGATCACATCAACGGTTCCCTCGACGATGCGATCATGATCGATCATCTTCACCTTGACTTTCTGGCCGATGGCCAGGTTCCGTGCACTCGAACTGGGAGCCGGGAAGTTCGCCAATAATGGGTCGAGTTGTACAACGGTCAGCAGCTGCGGGTCGCTGGGTCCCACAAACTCACCCGGCTCCTTCCAAATCTTGGAAACAACGCCGGCCAACGGTGCGGAAATCGTCCGTCTCTGCAATAGCAGCTCGGCGCGACGGCATTCCAATGCGCGCTGCTGTAACAGTTCCTCGATTTCCGTCGCTCGACCCTCGGCAATTTGCAGGTCGGCCTTTGCCCGTTCCACTTCTTCGGGCCGGGCACTTCCTCGTTCGGCCAGCTGTTCGAGCTTCTGGCTGCGAGATCGGCGGAGACGGCATTCCGCGCGGGCCGCGGCCAACTGTCCTTTCAATTGAGTACTGTGGCGGGCGATGGCCACTTGAGATCGGTTCAGCTGATCGTCCAATCGAGCAAGAGGCTGCCCCTTTTGAACCAGGTCTCCTTCGCGAACGAGAACGTCGTCGAGGATACCGGTTTCCGCGGTCGCCACATCGACCAATCGATAGGCCGTGGTAAATCCGACAATTTCGGCGGCGGTCAACGGCTGACGTCCGCCGGCAAGACAGGGCATCAGCAAACCGGTCCCTATCAATGTTCGAAGGCCCCAGGCGTTCAGGCGGTGCATCGATGGATTCCATTTGCGTGGTAACGAGGATTCTGCGCTCGGTCTCCGGGCGACAGGCAAGTGTAGCACGCTGGAAGGGGAGAGTTGGGTCGCAGTTTGCGTGTTGTGACACTCGCGACCATTATTCACGTTGTAGCAATTACGGGGCAAATACTGACGGTTTGGAAAGCGCTCCGCGGCACCCCTACGCACGACGGCCGTTGGTGATTGGATTGCAAACGATGACGCCCATTTTCGGGGGACGATCGGGGCGTCTCAGGCTAGTTTTCGCATCACATCGTCAATCCACCGGTCGTGATCCAGCATGCTGCGGCGATGGATGTACTGTTGCTGTTCGGCTCGCCGCTGTAGCCTGCGAACGCTGGCCGTCCAGTCGTGGACTGCCTCACCCGACGTGTCGGCCAGGCGCCGGATCTTGCGAGCAAAACGCTGGCCGAAGTTTCGAAGAAGATGATCATCCGCAGAGACGAACAGGCGGCAGCTTCCCGGATCACCTTGACGTGCACACCGTCCGAACAGCTGCCGATCGACCCGTGCGGTATCGTGAGGCTCACAGGCGATCACATGAAGCCCGCCGCACTCAACAACGCCAGGAGCCAAACGAATATCAGTACCTCTTCCGGCAATATTCGTCGCGATGGTAACACACGAAGGCTGACCAGCCTGTGCCACAACGCTCGCTTCATCTGCGTCCTGAACGCCGTTGAGTACCTGGTGGTCGATGCCGCGTCCAGTGAACAGGCGATCCAGGGCCACGCTTTCGTCGATGGTCCGGGTTCCGACCAGAACGGGTTGACCTCGTTCCTGGCGGCGAGCAACATCCTCGACAATGGCCCGGTGTTTCAATTCCCGATTAATGAAGTACCTGGTCGGCTCGATGATTCGGCGACCCGGTTTCCGTGTAGGAATCACGGAGGCCCTCAACCGGTAGTTCGACCAGAATTCGCGTTCCGCGCCGCGAGCCGTCCCGGTCATACCACACAGCGACCCGTATAATCCGAGGTACTTCTGTCGCGATATTCGGCCCATGGTGGCGGTCGAAGCGGACGGTGCCAGCTTCTCGCGAACTTCGACAGCCTGGTGCAGACCGTTGCGCAGCGTCCGGTCGGAAAAGACTCGGCCGGTCGACTGGTCCACCAGCAGCACTTTTCCGTCACGAACGACATAGTCGACATCGCGGCGTAGTAGATGTTTGGCGAAGAGTGCCTGTTCGATGTAGTTCAACCACGGCCGTTCCAGGCGCGCTTGGACCGGGGGCGGGAACTTGCGCGAGACGACTTGCGATCCTTCAACGGTCAGCTGAATTCGTCGGTCCGTTCGGTCAATCAGAAAGTGCCTGTCTTCTTCGAGCTGGACAGCAGCTCGGTCGGCCGCCTCGTAGGCTTCACTTCCGACGGGCTCGGATCCCGGTCCGGACGAGAGGATCAGCGGCGTGGTCGCTTCATCGATCATGACACTGTCAGCTTCATCGACGATGGCCACGGCATGCCCCCGCTGCATTTGCGGTACCTCGACGGGCCGTTCGCCGCGCAGTAGTCTCCGGTAGCTCTGTCCAAGCTGAGGCCGGTTGTGCAGCTGTTTCGCTGTCTGGTCGCGGAGAAAATCGAAACCGAATTCAAAGCCGGCGCCGAATGTGATATCCGCCTGGTAGGCTCGTTTTTTTTCTTCGATCCCGGCGCCCCGCTTCAGGGCCGCCACACGCAGACCCAATTGCGAGAGAACCGGGCTCAGCAAATTGCAATCGCGTTCGGCGAGGTAGGCATTCGAGGTCATGACATGAACGCCGCAACCCGGTAGCGCAAGATTGAACGCCGCCAGCCCCTGAACGAGTGTCTTGCCCTCGCCGGTCGCCATCTCCGCGATTCGTCCGGCGACCAAAGTCGCACCGGCCAGAAGTTGCACGTCGTAGTATTCCATTCCATGCACTCGGCGCAACGACTCATTGACCAGTGCAAACGACTCGGCCAGCAGGGACTTGGGCGAGTTGGTTCGACCGCCTTGAAGGACCCTCCTGCGCAGCTCACCCGCTCGATTCACTAACGCATCCGGGCCGATATCGCGCATCTTCGCCCTCCACCGATTGACCGAGTCAATCAGCTCCCGGCCGCTCCCCGGTTTTGCACGAACGGTTCGCCTGATCCAAGTGTGAATCCCTACCACCGCTGCTTCCACTCCCCTTCATCTCGGTTCGTTGTTCCGCTTCGGTTCAAACGTCTTCGGTTCAAAGGCCCGCTTCGTTCGCAGTGTCGGCCGCATCCCGATCCCATTCCAGAAGTGTTCCGATAACGCGTTTCCACCGAACCAGGGAGATGCAGTAGTCATGCTGAGCTTGTGCGAAGCCGAATTCGGCGGCGGAAAGGCGGTCTTGCGACTTGAGCAGATCTTCCAGCAGAAAGCTGGCGGACCGGTCGTCGCCCGGCAGGAGCAGCCAACGGTCCTCGAGATACTTGACCTCCTTGCCGGCAGCCTCCATCGAGCGATACCAACCGCACATATCCGCGTACGTTGACTGCATGTCACGCACGGCCACGTCGACTTCCGTCATCAACTGGTCAACGGTTGCGCGCAGTTGACTGGTGACGCGCTGCCACTCAAACTGCCTCCGCTGGTATCGCGATCGCGCTGCCCGATTGCCCCAGGGGACTTCCAGCAGGAGTCCCGCCGTGTACCCTGGCTCGCCCAGTCGGAACTGATTCAACCAGGCCGTATCAATTCGTGACTCGCCCTCCAATCCCGCGACGTAGGCCTCGAGCACCATGTTAAATGCCGGCAAGAGCTCGTTGCGCGACACGTCAAGACGAACAGCCGCCTTTCGCGTCTCCTGAATCGCACGGTCCATCTCCGGGCGATGGGCGACCGCGGTGACCAGTCCGTCGGCCAATGAAACTGGCATCGCTGTGTGCGTGGGCAATGTCCGTGGGAGCAACTCCAACTGGCTCCCTTGATAGAATTCGGGCGAGGCGACGAGTTGTCGGATGCGGGATTCGGCGTTTCTGACCGACGCGCGAGCCCGGTTGAGATCGGCGCTGCGCATCGCCACTGCGGCTCGAGCCGTAAGCACCTGGGATTGAAGCGCGTCGATTTCCTGGCGATCTTCCAACTTCCGTAGAATGGCAACGGCGCGCCGAATGTGCTCCTCTTTCTGAACCAGTGCCGTGCGCCGCAAATACAAATCCCAGTAGACTTCCGTCACCCGATACAATTGATCGGTCAACTCGAGAGCCAGCTCGTCGTGAGCGGCACGCGTATCGAGTTGGGCGAGCACGATCTGGCTCGCGTTAACTGCCTGGCCGGCTCCATTGAGTAACGGTTGTTCGAATCGCAAAACAAGGCGCGACGTCCCTTGTTGCTTGGGAATCAAGAACTCCGAGTTATTGTCCTGAAAGCCGAACTGTTGTGACACCTCCATCGACCCGCCAAGAGAATTCCGCTTGCGGACGCCCGCGTCATGCTTCCACGTCTGGTCGCGAAACCGGCCCGGCCCACCGGTGGTCAAGGTGTTGCCAACCGGGTCACTCGTACGAACGAAACGCGACTCCACGAAGGATCGCACGTCAAATTCCGATTTCGCCTCAGTGATCGCAGTCATTCGACTGCCGGCCAGTTGGCGCGCTGCCTGGATGTGGGGAGAGAAGCTGAGCGCCGAGACCAGCAAGTGCTCCAAGTCAACGGGAGCCGCCTCGACGCCTGGGCGAAGAGTGCCAAGGGATCTTGTCTGCCACCAGGGCTGATAGCCGGGCGGAATCTGGGAGATCGGAATGGGGTCCGGTACCGGGCCGACTGACTCGACAAACTGACGAATGCGATCACCGTAACGAGACGCCTCGAAGGGCTCTCGAAGCGGCAAAGGCAACGGTTTCGGATGATCCTCCGCAACGTCTTCTTTCATAACGCGTGACACGGGTGCGGGGATTGTCTCGACTGGTGCCGCGGGCGGTTCAATTGACGGTAAGCGGCGGAGGCCTCGGCTCGACGCCGTGCGGAAGGCAGGCGCTCGTAAGATGGGAACCGAGTGGCCGAGAGCGCGACCCGCGTCGGGCACGAAAGCGTGTCTTCCCGGCCCTGAGGCGTCCGAGAATGGGAACGGGCCGGTCTTAGCACTGCTTTTGAGCGGCACCACGCGCACGCCTGCGTCGGGGTGATCATTGGAATCGGCCCTGCTCGGCCTGATCACCGCACAACAAGCGAGCAGGATGAGTCCTGCCAGGATTATTCCTTGCCGGCGTTTCCGTACCATGTTGCAGCTCGTGACTTGCTGAACCATCCTTGGATCGACTGCGGTGCCGTCGTGTTCCCCGACCGACCCGACCTCGCGCTCAAGTCGAGTCACCCGATCTGGAAATACACACTTTATTGATCGGCGGCACCGGCCAGATTGACGGCAGTACAAACAGACGGGTGGCATTCATCCCTACATTCGGAACCACAAGTGTGATTGGCTCAGTTCGCCACACGTGGAACCATCGCCGGGCAGCGATGAGCACCTGGTACGAGCCCGTCATCGGTTCGGTTGTTACGGTCAGGCAGATGGTAATGCGGGAGTCCTTTGCCTGACGGGTGAGCCAGGCCGCCAGATCCAGACGAGGGGCGGACCGGCCATTCGACGCAGGGCGCGGCAGGTCGGATTCAGGGTTCTCAATCAAAGGGAATCGGTCGCTTCGAATTCCGACTGGAGCGATTATATGGGTCAGCACATCCCCCCAGACGGGCGTCCGTCACGGTGTCAGCAATTAAGCTAAGTTTCCTTTGAGGGACGCTTTACGCTCCCCGTCTGTATCTACCCGCCTCGCCATCCTACCTCGACGGTGACCTCGTGCCATTGAAGAACATTCTGCAGCGGATCGGGCTCTCGCTCTGGGCTCGAATGCGGTCGGTGAAAGAAGACGGCCAACATCCCGACACTCGGCGTCGAGCACAACGCCCGGTCCAACTATTGGAGTTGGAACAACGTGTAATGATGAGCGCCACTCCGATGCCACCCGAGGTGCTGCCCCAAGGAAACGGGGCCTCGGACGCGGGGTTGGCGGACGCTCAACAATCCCTGACGCTTTCGAGCGAGGTAGCACAGGAGTCGAATGCAACTCAGTTTGTATTCCAGGCAACGGATCAGCTGGCGACCGTCGAGGCAGACTCTGCGCCCGAATTGGCCGACAGCGGCAATACGGCTCCGGCGACGCAATCGGTTCAGGCGCGCCACGAACTGGTGTTCGTCGATACGAGTGTCCAGGACTACCAGCAACTGGTCGACGATCTGCAGTCCGGTGCCGACCCGGAGACCTGGCTTGAGGTCGCCCTGATCGACGGCAACACCGACGGTGTGCAGCAAATAACGGAGACGTTGAGCCGTTACAGTGATCTGGACGCAATCCATGTGGTGTCACATGGGACCGATCAATCCCTGAAATTGGGTGAAACCTGGTTGGAATCGGGGAACTTGAGTGCACGAGCGGGCGAAATCACCGCGTGGGGCAGTGCCCTTCAAACCGACGGTGATTTGTTGTTCTACGGCTGTAACCTGGCTGCCACTGAGGACGGGCGTACGTTGCTCGAGGCCTTTCAGGCCTTGACCGGTGCCGACGTAGCCGCGAGCGCCGACAACACCGGAAGCGCGGCCCTCCGAGCTGACTGGGATCTTGAATACGTTGCCGGGCACGTCGAGACCGTTACTCCCTTCAGCCAGCAGGTCCAACAAGATTGGTCCGGACTGCTCAACACGTACACGGTCACCAACACAAATGATTCCGGCGGCGGTTCGTTACGACAGGCGATCAGTGATGCAGAAAGTCACTCGGGGATCGACACGATTACGTTCGCCATTTCTGCCAGCGACAGTCGCCACTTCTACTATCAAGACGATGGGATTGCCGGCCAGGTCAGTCTGGGATCGATCCAAACCACTGCGGCCAATGATGACTCAGCCATCGTCGGTATCGACCCCGACTTCGCTCGGAGTTGGTATTCGATTCAACTCAATTCGAAGTTTGGTGACATCACGGATGAGGTGATCATTGACGGAACGACGCAGAGTGGCTTCGTCGACTCGCCGATCATCGAAGTCACCGGACAAAACGCCGGGGCAGGCGCGGACGGGCTCAAGATAGAAGGTGGCGATTCAACCATACGCGGATTGGTCATTAATCGATTCGACGGGATCGGGATCAAGATAAAGTCCGCCGACAGTAACACGATTCAGGGAAACTACATCGGTAGCGACGTCAGCGGGACCGTCGACCTCGGTAATGGGGAATACGGAGTCATGATCGATGGATCGAGAGACAACGTAATTGGGGGATGGGCGACCGGCGAAGGCAACGTGATCTTTGGCAACGCTCTGGACGGAATCGCCGCCAAGGACACAAGAGGCAACTGGTTCTCCGGCAATGTCATCGCACAGAACGATGGACTGGGCATTGACCTGAACGACGATGGCATTACAAACAACGATGCCGGGGACGGAGACGGCGGTCCCAACGAGCGTCAGAATTTCCCCGTTCTTTCATATGCCGGAAGCAATGGATGGTCGACCACGACCATCACCGGGTCCTTGAACAGTGAATCGAACACTTCGTATCGCATCGAGTTTTTCGCCAGGGCGAGCCAGGATTCCAGCGGCCACGGTGAGGCCGAACAACTCATAGGTTACATTAACGTAACGACCAACGGGAGCGGCGATGCTTCGTTCTCGACGTCCTTCTCGACTGTCGTCCCTGTCGGGTTCCACGTCACCGCCACCGCAACGAATCTCGGCACCAACGACACGTCGGAGTTCGGTGCAAACGTGACCGTTCAGCTGATCAATACGCCCCCGGTCGGCGTCAATGATTCGGTAGCCACTGCCGAGGACACGCCACTCATTGTTTCGGCCGCATCACTCCTGGCAAACGACACGGACTTTAA
>CAYNDU010000147.1:0-10986 GCA_964395615.1 uncultured Pirellulaceae bacterium
GGGCTGGCTTAGGGCCGTCCCTTCGGGACTGAAACACCGGCATTCCGTCGCGGAAGGGCTGCGCAGCGGGAGGCCCGTTAAAGGACTGGTTTGGGGTTGGTTGTACGGTATCCGTTCACGGCCTTGGCCGTGAACGGTTACCCGCGTCGGCGATGGGCGGGACCGGATGTGCGGCCTGTAGGGACAGCTCGAGCGTCGTTCTGACGTTGACCACAAGGAACTGCCGCGAAACTGGCTCGAATTGCGCGCGTTCTTCCCTGGCGTGACCTAGCGTTGCGTGGACCTTGATTCGTTGCCTCGTCGCACGAACAGGTCTCGAGTGGATTGCAACGCGGAACAAGAGGCCGGTTGGACGTTCGGACGTGCGTCCGGACAATCGGCCTCATCCGGTCATCTCGGCACGCATGGACGCTTGGTCAGGCGACGGAGCATTCCAGAGGACATTGAGATGGGTCGCATCTGCGGAAAATTCGCACTGCTCATTACGATTTGTTGTGGGCTGATGCTCTCTTGGGCCACTTTCAATCTCTATCGGTCGGTGACCGGCCACCACCGTGAGATCATCGAGGCGCAGGCTGGATTGACGGCCCGATTTCAGCACGCGATCTACGAACATGCCGTCGAGGATCTGGCGCCCGCATCGGACGACGGGGAAGAAGCGGTTGCGAGTGGCAGCCACACCATGTGGTCGCTGATGTATGCGCAAGAGATATCCCAGGAAGTACTGGCGGCAACCGAGCTGCAATCTTCCGCAGAGTCTGACAAGTTCATTTCCCGCTTGGCTGCCGTGCATCCTCGCAACGATATGTATCGGGCCTCACCAGGCGAGCTCAAGGTGCTGAAGCAGCTGAGCCGGCACCGCGATCAGCAGCAATGGCGTGGACGGATCGAACTTCTGGGCGAACCGCACTATTGCGTATTCCAGGCTCACCGCGTGATCAAGAGTTGTTTGGAGTGTCACGGAGATCCCGAAAAGGCCCCGCGTGGAATTGTGGACCATTTTGGGAGTGACGCGGGTTTCGGATTCAAGGAGGGCGATGTGCTCGCCGCCACGGTCGTCGCGATTCCCGTCGCGGGCCTTGAGCGTGCGGGTCGGGCGGAGGCGTTGAAGGCGGCCGCCTGGTACGCGGTCGGGTTGTTGGCTCTGACCTCTGTCGTCCTGTTCGGATTCCGCCAACTGGTTGGACGGCGGCTGACCGCCCTGGCGCGCCACTTCCGGGAAAATGCAGATGTAGACTCGGCGGACGAGCTGCAAATGGCGCCGGTCAAGGGCGAGGATGAGATTGGAGACCTGGCGAGTGGTTTCAATGCGCTTCTGCACTGGGTTCGTGAGTCTCAATTGCATTTGCAGGAGACGGTGGACGCCAGAACGGCGGACCTTCGCTCCGAAATGGAGACGCGACAACAAGCCGAGCAGCGGTTGATCCGATTGACCGATGTGGCCCAGGACGCGATTGTAGGGATCGATGCCGAAGGCCTCGTACAATTCTGGAATCCTGCGGCCGAGCGGATTTTCGGCTACGAGCGAGGCGAGATCCTGGGTTGCGACGTCCATGAATACCTCGTGCCGGAAGACGCGAGCGGAGAGCACCACGCGGCTTTCAGCCATTTCGTCCAAACGGGCCGTGGCTCGGTGGTTGGTAAGACCGTGGAATTGGAGGCTCGCCACAAAGACGGGCAGGTCCTACCCATCGAGTTGTCGATATCGGCGATGAAAGTCGGCGAGGAGTGGCATGCCGTGGCCATCCTTCGTGACATCACACAGCGGAAAGAGGACGAGAGAGAGCTGCGAGCGGCCCATGCCGAGTTGGAGCAACTGTTCAACGCGGCCCCACCCATGGCCGTCATTGGCAACGATCGAACCGTTCGACGCGTGAATCGAAAAGCTGAGCAGTTCTTCGGCGTCCTGGCCGATGACGCCGTAAATCAAGAATGCTGCCACATTCTTCACTCGTCCGCCTGTTTCACAGAGAATTGCTGTGTGAAGCGAACGGAGTCGGGCGAATCGTTTACGATCACGCAGGACAAGTACCTGAGTGACGGACGAGTCGTGCCTTGTATTGTCACCTCCTACCCCCACAAAAACACGGAGGGGCTGGTGGATGGATGCGTGCAGAGCATTACGGATGTGAGTCTCTTGCGAAAAGCCGAAGATGACCTCCGGCAGGCAGAGAGACGATATCAGACGATTTTTCAGCGGTCTGCCGACGCCCTCTGCTTGCTCGACACTCAAGGCCGTTTCCTGATGGCCAACGCGGCCATGCTCAGCATGCTGGGAATCGATGGGGACGCGGAATTCACCGGGCGGAGTTTCGGCGAATTTGTTCCGACCCTGCAAACTGACGGTGCCAGGTCGGCCGAGCGGATCAGGCGACGACTGGCCCAGGCCACGGAGACGGGATTCGACGAGTGCGAGCTTACGATGCAACGCGAGGACGGTTCGGTTCTGGACGCCGCAATCACGTTAACCGGGATTCATCTTGACGAGAAGCCGGTTGTGCACGCGGTCATCCGCGACGTAACCGAACAGCGCCATCGCGAGCGCGAGATCCAACGATTGAACCAGGAACTCGTCGACGCCTCGCGACAGGCGGGGATGGCGGAAGTCGCCTCCGGCGTAATTCACAACGTCGGCAACGTGTTGAACAGTGTTAATGTGGCAGCGCACGTGATCTCCGAGAAACTGGGCGCTGATCGCGCAGCCGGACTCAACCGTGTGGTCAAGATGTTGCATGATCATTCTGATCATTTGGGTGAATTCCTGTCCGCGGACGAACGCGGGACGAAGATTCCCGCTTACTTGGACATGCTCGCCAGGCAGGTGAGTTCGGATCGGGACGGCGTCATGCAGGAACTGCACGAGTTGAGAGAGAGTATTGAGCACATTCGCGAGATTGTCGCGGATCAGCAAAATTGCGGGCGGGTTACCGGGCTGACGCGGCGAGTGCAGATGGCGGACTTGATTGAGCGGGCGATTAAGATTCACGCACCGAGTCTCAAGAAGTATGAAATCGCCGTGGAACGGCATCTGGACGAATTGCCGCCGATCGAGACCGAGGAGCACCGCGTGCTACAGATTCTGGTCAACCTGATCGGTAATGCCAAGCATGCACTTCAAGAGACACAGTTGGAGCGTCGCCGGATCGACGTGCGTTTGATACGAAGCGGACAGGACGGCTGTGCCGTCGAAGTCACGGATAATGGCGTCGGAATCTCTCCGGAGAACATGGACCGCCTGTTCACGCACGGGTTTACTACGAAACCGACGGGGCATGGTTTCGGACTGCACAGCTGCGCATTGATCGCCGCCGATCTACGTGCGTCATTGACCGCGAAGAGTGACGGCCCGGGTCAAGGCGCCAGTTTTCGACTGGAAATGCCCTCGTGCGTAGAACCGAGGGAGAAAGAGCCGTGCCTGGTATGACGTCAACGCGCATCCGACGAATACTCATCGTCGACGACAACGAGGCTATCCACAAGGATTTTCGCAAGATCTTTCGTGGAGATGGCAGCGACAACGAAATGGCTCAGTTTGAGGCCGAGTTGTTCGGTGCGGTGACCCCGCCGACATCGCACTACCGGTACGAATTGACGTACGCCTTTCAGGGCCGGGAGGCGCTGGAATTGGTGGAGCGGTCGCTGGCGGAGGAGCAACCATTCGAGATGGCCTTCGTCGATATGCGTATGCCGCCCGGCTGGGACGGGGCCGAGACGATCGAGCGCATCTGGGAGGTGGATCCGGGGCTGCAGGTCGTGATCTGCACGGCCTATTCCGACTACTCCTGGACGGAATTGTTCCAGCGACTCGACGGCCGTGATCG
Source organism: uncultured Pirellulaceae bacterium (assembly GCA_964395615.1). Lineage (GTDB taxonomy): Bacteria > Planctomycetota > Planctomycetia > Pirellulales > Pirellulaceae > CAYNDU01. The sequence goes on from CAYNDU010000147.1 coordinate 3,822, forward strand.
GTTGCTTGTTCTCAAGAAACCGTTCGATAATGTTGAAGTGGAGCAATTGGCGGCGGCGCTGACCGAAAAACGAGCGCTCTGGGAAAAAGCGATAAGAAAGCAGGACGAACTCGAAGAGCTGGTCCGCGAACGAACACGGAAACTCGAACAGCGGGATCAGCTGTTGCGACAGAAACAGAAAATGGAGGCCGTTGGCTCGCTGGCCGACGGAATTGCTCACGAATTCAACAACCTGTTGCAGATCATCTCGGGTTACACCAAATTCGCCATGGGCGAATTGCCGTCAGAGAGCCAGGCGTATAATGATCTTTCGGCGGCGCTCGACGCCTCCGACAAGGCCGTCAGCCTGACCCGGCAACTCCTCGATTTTAGCCGCAGCGATGACGCTCACCGCGAGACCTATCACGTCAACGCGTCGATCAAAAAGACGGTTGAATTACTGCAACCGATCATCGGCAAGAAGCATGATATTGATGTTCGAATCGGCGCAAGTCGCGACCAGTTATTTGGCAACCGGTGCATGCTCGAACAATCGCTGATGAACCTGCTGCTTAACGGTCGCGATGCGATGCAGGAAGGAGGGACCCTGTCGATTGCAACGGATGAGCTCGAGGTCTCGGATGACCGGGAGGGCACGGCGAGCGAATTACCCACAGGTTCATACGTCAAGATCTCGGTCATTGATACTGGGTCCGGTATGGACGAGCATACACGGGCACGTATCTTCGACCCCTTCTTCACCACGAAGGAAGAAGGAAAGGGAACCGGCTTGGGGCTGTCGCTGGTCTACGGCTGCGTGGAGCACCATAATGGCGTCATTCGTGTCGAAAGCCGTGTGGGAGCCGGGACGACATTCGAACTGATTCTCCCGATACATGAGACCCAAGCCGACGTGCCCGATCGCGATGCCAATGTGCTCGACATCCCGGACCTGCTCTGTCCGTCGCCATCTGCTGCCCCTTGATCGTTGCCCCCTTTCTGGAGCCGCGACCGGCGCGCTTACGTGTTCGACCTGGTGGACGGGCCTATTCGATCATCGGCTGGCTGAAATCGACGACCTGCCCGTGGCAACCCGACGACGCGGCGGCACGTCGTGGACTTGCTAGCCATCGATCGAAAGCGGCCGGAATCGCTTTCACCTACTCTTTTTCTTGTGTATAACGCAGTGTCGCTGCGCGCCGAGGGGCATGCGCCGTGTAGCCGATGAGGAACTTCCAGCGTGCCGAATATGCGCTGACGCAACGCAGACTCTAGGAGAATGTGTCATGATCAACCTTGCTCGTTGGCCGCGATTGGTCCTTTGGGGCGTCTGCTCGTTCCTGATTGCCGTTGGTTCGGCGCGTGCCGCGGATGCGCCGCTGCGCGCCGGGATCATCGGACTGGATGCGCATGCCGCCAGCTGGGTCAAGATAATCAACGACCCAAATGCGAAGGGCGAACTGGCCGACATGGTCGTCGTGGCGGGAGTTCCCGCGGGAAGTAAGGACATTCCGCAGAGCCAGCAATTGCTCAAGAAAGGGGTGGCGACCTTCGAACAACTGGGCGTGGAATTGATTCCTTCGATCGAGAAGATGCTGGCAAAAGTGGATGTGGTCATGGTCCTCAGCATTGACGGCCGACCCCACTGGGCTCAAACGCGGGAGGTGATCCTGGCCGGAAAACCAGTCTTCGTCGACAAGCCGATGGCAGCCTCCGTCGCCGATGCGATGCGCATCTTTCGCCTGGCCGCCGAAAAACGTGTTCCCTGCTTCTCGAGTTCGTCGCTCCGGTTCTCACCCTCGACACAACAGGTATGCCACGACCCTTCGGTTGGTGCCATTCTCGGTTGCGATGCGCACAGCCCGTGTGCCATCGAGCCCCACCATCCCGATCTGTTCTGGTACGGGATTCATGGAGTCGAGACTCTGTTTACCATCATGGGACCCGGGTGCCGGTCTGTCTCGCGTGTTGCCACCGCAGATGCCGATGTCGTCGTCGGTGTCTGGCACGACGGGCGAATCGGTACGTTTCGTGGCCATCGAACGGGTCCGCATACGTACGGAGCCTCGGTCTTCGGCAGCAAACGGACCGTCGAATCAGGGGCGTTCGAGGGTTATGAACCGCTCATCGAAGAAATCGTCAAGTGCTTTAAGACCGGCAAGCCCCCGATCACCGCAGACCAGACACTCGAGATTCTGGCCTTCATGAAGGCCGCCGACTTGAGCAAGCAAGGGGAAGGCCGTGCCGTGGCGTTGTCCGAAGTTCTGGACGCGGCGAGAAAGGAAGTGGATCGCGATCGAACCGACCAGTGATCCCGCGGGCACGCGGCCCGATCATCGATGTCGATGGCGGCCGATGGACAATTCGACGGGGCCCGGGAGTGGTGAGCCATGGGACGAACGAGCGGTTACGTTATCTGTCTGATCGGTCTGTCTGCGGTTTCATGCTGCGGGAATCGGGCGCCGGCGAAAGAACCTGTGGGTCCGGCGATCGTATGGTCGTTTGACGAAAGGGGGACCACGCTGGGGTGGACGCCCAACGCGCACTTGATCGACGTAAGAGTGAACGACGGGGCCCTGGCAGCGACGGCGGTTGGGACCGATCCAATTCTCTTAGGGCCCGTGTTTGAACAAGAAGCGACGCCCACTCAAACAGTGGCGATCACCGTGCGATCCGACCGGTCAAGCCAGGCCGAGCTGTTTTGGACCGAGACGTTGGAAGGACCCTACGGAGGATTCTCTCAACGCAAGAGCGTGCGGTTCTCGGTCGTCGGCGACAACCGGTTTCGAGTGTATCGATTGCGGCCTGGTTGGCAGCGGGCGCAGCGCATCGTGCGACTTCGGCTCGATCCTCCGGCCGACTCGCATTGGGCCGTCCGGCGGATTGCCATTGAAGACGTTTCGGAGCCGATCGTCTCGACAGATCTCGCCTGGCGTTTCGCTTCGGATGACGCTGGATGGACCGTGGACCGGGGCCTGACATCGAGCGGCCATGGTCGTGATGGTTGGCGGCTTTTCACTACCGGAAACCGGCCCACGGTGACGAGCCCGTTGGTGCACATTGATGCCGCTGAGTATCCCATCGTTTCGATACGGATGTCCGTTTCGGCCGGCCGTCGAGGTGCCATATCGTGTACCGGTGATCAACAACTCGGCTGGCAGACCGCCCAGTTTCCGTTGCGCAGCGACGGACGCATGCACACGTATTTCGTCGATCTGGGGACGCTCCGTGTCTGGACCGGACATGTGCTCATGCTGGGGCTGCAGCCGACCGACGAAGCGTCGGCCCATGTTGTGATCGAGTCGATTCAGGTGGCGGCTGCGCCGAGTGGGCCGGGCGAGCTGGTGGTCGATTATTTCGGATCGGCCGAAGGAGTGTGTCGCGTCGGTCGAGCGTTTACGATCGTCTGCCAGGTACGCAACGCGGGTGGCAAGACGGTGCGGAACGCGCGACTCCGGCTGACGGTCCCAGAGAATATGGTCGTGGTCGGTCCGGAAGATCAGCAAGTGGATGCCGTCTCGTTGTTTCGGCCGCAACGCGTCCGCTGGCAAGTGATGGCCCGTCAGCCGGGGGCCCATAAGTTGTCGCTGAACATCGCGGCAACCGACGTTGCCGAGGTTGATGCTGACGCGACGTGCCACGCAACGCCACTTCCAATGATCCCCCAGGGCACACGGCCGGAATCGAAGATCGGGTACGTCCCCGAGCCTCAACCGGTCCGATCGGATATTGATGTCGGTATGTACTACTTTCCCGGTTGGCCGACGTTGACCCGTTGGCGACCGATATTCGATTATCCGGGCCGTCGGCCTGTACTTGGCTGGTACGACGAATCCAATCCGGAGTGCGCCGATTGGCAGATAAAGTGGGCTGCCGAACACGGGGTCCGTTTCTTCATGGTCGATTGGTATTGGTCGGCCGGTCGCCGGCAGTTGGATCACTGGGTGCATTCGGCCTACCAACGGTCGCAATATCGAGAGCATCTGAAATGGGCCGTCATGTGGGCCAACCATAACCGGCCTTTCACGCATTCGGTGGATGACTGGCGAGCGGTCACGGCGTACTGGATCAAGCACTATTTTCGGACCCCGGAATACTACCAGATCGACGGTCGCCCGGCCGTCTTTATCTGGGCGCCCGCGAATATTCGGAGAGATCTGGGCGGCAGCGCCAACGCTGCCCGACTTTACACGATGTCACAGCAGATGGCCCGAAAGGCAGGACTCAAAGGGATCTACTTTGTTGCCATGAGCTCTCATGAGACGGAGGCCAGCTGCCGACAACTCGAGGCCGAAGGGTATGACGCTTTCACTTCCTACCATGCATTCCAACTCGCCGCCGCTCGAGCCGGAGGCCGTGACGCCACGTTTGCGCAAGTCGTCGAAACGGCTCCCGAAGTCTGGCGTGACGCCGACCGACGTGCCGGCGATCTACACTACTTCCCGCTGGTTGATACCGGGTGGGATGCCCGGCCCTGGCACAAACAACAGGCGCGCGTCGTTTCCGGACGAACTCCCGAGCTCTTCGAACGGCTTTGCCGAGCGGGCGCCCGGTACGCGCGCGACTCCGGGAAGACAATTGTCACTGTCGGGCCGTGCAACGAATGGGGCGAGGGAAGCTACATCGAACCGTGCGCTGAGTACGGGTTTGAATACCTTGACGCTATGCGAGCGGCGTTTTGCCCGCCTGATGGAGAGTTAGCCGGCCGTTTTCCGCCCAACCTCGTACCGGCCGATGTTGGTCGAGGGCCGTATGACCTGCCCGACCAGCCCTTGCAATCTCATTGGACGTTCAACCAGGCAGGCGACTTCGAAGGTTGGACGCCGAACGGACCGCTCAAGGCTCACGTCCAGAACGGTTTGCTGATCGGCCAGTCGACGGGAGAGGACCCCGTGCTGAGCGGACCGGCTGTCGAGTTGGAAGCCGATCTCTACACGCAGCTCGTGCTGCGCGTCCGAGTGGATCACGATGAGCGCGCTCAACTGTTCTGGGCCACCAGTGTATCGCCGGCCAGTGAAACGCAGAGTTTGAGTGTGGCACTTCGCGGTGACGGTGCCTTCCACGAATACCGGCTGGACCTGGCGGCCGAATCACGGTGGAGGGGACTTGTGACCCAGATCCGGCTTGATCCGGTCGCCCAACCCGGTCGGCATTTCGCCATCGACTCGATTCACTTTGAATGACTCTGGTGTGGCGAGTGCCTAGCCGAATAACTCCTGGCGGGCCGATTCCAAGATGGCGACTACCGCCGGATGCCGGAGTCTTCTCTCCATCGAAATCGCATAGTAACGTTCCTTAACGCCGGTGTGGGTCAAAAACGGGCTGGGGCGAACCTGCTCAGGGGCCCGATTGTCTGCTGTTGAGCGGGCCCGTCCGTCGACCGGCGTCGTTGTGTCGGGCGGTTTTTTAGATGATTCGTCGTGCCGGCACGGGGGTTGCGGGCGTTCCGGCACGGGGGTTGCGAATGTCGTGCAGGCTCTCTCGGCGAACGGGGACTTCGGGTTTTTGTCCTTCGGTCGCCGAACGATCTGCACAACTCGTTGTGAAACAACGGATTAGGAGCGACCGTTCAGTCGGCACGTGCCTCAAGATGTGCGGAATTCGGGCGAGAATCCGCGGCAAGGTATTCGACTCAACGCCACCGAACCGTATGATTGGAATAGAGAGGCAACTCCGGCAGATTCGGGACGATGCAAGTGATCGACCGGCGGCCGGAGCTGGGAAGAGACGAAGGACGGTTTCGGGAGTGTCCCTTATGTTGGGCAAGCTGGTAGCCTGGTTGCGGCAAAAAGGTTGGTTGCCGGCGGGAGCACGTCGGACGAACCCGATGAGGCCGGGCGTCCCGACGTCGGACCTTCAGGTCGCGGGCTCACCCGTTACGGGGCCTGAGTTTACGGCCACAGGCGAAAAGGGGCGGTCTGCACCGGGTCGATCGAGGCGATCCGGATCGGAACGCAGAATGTTGGCCAGGCGAGACGTCCGGAACGAAGGGAGGTCATCGATGCATACTGCCTATGAAAAACTGATCGAACACCTCGACGCACACGAAGTTCGTTACGTCTGTGGCGACGAGAGCCAGTCGATCTTTGCGGATTTTAGAGGTTCCGTGGCGACATACCGGTTGGTCGCATTGGTCGACGACGAAACCGAGTTGTTTCAGGTTTTTGTCTACGGGTCGGTTCGTGTGCCGGAGGGAGCCCGACCGGGGATTGCCGAGGCGATTGCGCGCGCGAATTACGGGATGCGCGTCGGAAAGTTCGAGCTCGATATGGATGATGGCGAGTTGCGTTTCCACGTGGCTCAGATCATTAGCGCCGAGTCGTTAGATGACGACATGATTCAACGGACGATTGGGACGGCGATTACCATGCTGGACACCTATCTCCCGGCCTATCTGTCGATTATCTACGGGAATGAACTGCCGGCCGATGCGATTCGCCAGGTCGAGTCGGACTGGAATGCCTTTGAGGACGAGCAATAGCCTCAGACTCAGCCGCGGCGCGCACTCGAGTCGAAAGTGTCGTCGAAGGCCTCCACGGGGCACGGCTTCTACGGGGCGCGTCCCGGTGCTCGCGCCGACCGGTCGGCGATTGAGGCTAACAATTCAAAGCCCGGGCAATCTCACTGTAACTCGATGTCCAGCTCGTCAATTTTTGCGGCCGTAATAAAGTCATTTTCTGACAGGCCGCCAATAGCGTGCGTCCACAATTCGATCGTGACGTTCCGGTAACCAACCAGGTGCAGGTCTGGATGATGGCCCTCTGCCTCGGCCAAATTGGCGACACGTTGAAAAAAGTCCATCGCGGCCATGAAGTTCCGGGCCTTCCACTGACGGCGTATGCGGATGCCGTCCTCGGATAATTGCCAGCCGGATAACTCGCCCAGCAGTCGCTCCGCCTCGGCTCGCTCGACCGGCGGTACGCCCCCTTCGCATGGCACGCATTTCTTCCGTTTCAGCTCGGCCACGGTTCGATCGGACATGACGTTTTCTCCTGTCAGAAAAAGTACGTGCGGTGAGGACGGCGTGCACATCGCTAAGGCCTCCAATGCGAACGACGCCCCCACCCCCAATCGACGTTCATCACCAAATGGTCATAGGCGCGCATTTGGGTCTGTCAAGAGTGACCACGGACGGGTGCAGGAACGAGCTTCCGTAGCGGTTGGGCTGAGCAAGGTGTTCACTGGA